>NZ_JBAKHX010000026.1:0-91425 GCF_036906915.1 Micromonospora sp. CPCC 206061 | reverse complement strand
AGCGACTGGCGGCTACAGGGAGGCACAAAAGGCGCATGACCCGCGCGAGCGGAGCGAGCGCCAATTAGCACGGTCATGCGCCGCCTCCACCCGCGCCGGTTGGCGCGATCACGCGTTGACCTCGTCGCTCGGGCTCACCAGGCTCGGATCGGTCGGCTCCTCGGAAGGTGGCCGCGGGGCGGGCGGTGTAGGGGCGGGAGTTGCCGGTGCCGCAGGGACCGCGGGCGCCGCGGCGGCCACGAGCCGGTGCGCGATCTCGGGCACCCCCGCCCAGTGCAGCATGAGCTGTGACGCGTGTACCCGTCGCAAGACGAACCCTTCCGGTGAGCTGCCGCCCCAGGTCCACGCGGGGTTCGGGCCGGAGCGCGGGTTGACCATGCCCCGGTGCTGCTTGTAGCCCACGACCCGGGCACCCACCTGGGCGACCGGCGTGGACGCTCGCGCGGTGGCTTCCCGGTATCCGACCACCATCTGGTCGGTGCTCATGCCGGTGGCGTCGATGACCCCGCACATGGGGCGGCCGTCGAACTCGCGGGCCAGCCACAGCAGGCCGGCTCCCTCGGCGATGATCGGGCGGCCGGCTTCGGCGAGGGCGGCGACTTCGGTGCAGAGCCGCCGGTTGGCGGAGAGCTCCTCGGCGTACGACTCGGGCAGGCCGCCGCCGATCACGAGCGCGTCGGTGCCTTCGGGGAGCTGTTCGTCGCGGAGCGGGTCGACGGGTACCACTGTGGCGCGCGCCGCCGTGAGCAGCTCGGCCGTCTCGGCGTACGAATAGGAGAGGCCGGCGCCACCGGCGAGCGCGACGACCGGGCGGCGGCCGACCGCGACCGCCGGGGTTTCGCCCCTGGCCGACCACGGCTCGATCGTGAGCTGGGGCGCGGAGCGTGCCAGCGCGAGGAGGCGTTCGAGGTCGACGGCGGCGGCGATGCCCTCGCCGAGCCGGCGTACGCCGCGCGCGGCCTCGACGGCCCGGTGCACGACCGGCACCACGCCGTCGTGGCGGGGCGGCAGGGCGGGCGGCAGGTCACGCCGGCGGAGTGCGCCGAACACCGGCACTCCGATGTCGTCGAGCGCCTCGCGGAGCAGCTGCTCGTGGCGTTCGGAGGCGACCCGGTTGAGGATCACGCCGCCGAGCCAGAGCATCTCGTCGTACGCGCGGAACCCGTGCACCAGCGCCGCAACCGACTGGCCCATGGCGCCGACGTCGACGACGAGTAGTACCGGTGCGCGGAGGGCCGCTGCGACGCCGGCCGTGGAGTGCGAGTCGGCGCGCCCGGTCAGGCTGTCGAACAGGCCCATCGTGCCCTCGACGACCGCGATGTCGGCGCCGTTGGCGCCATGCGTGAACAGCGGCGCGACGCGCGACGGCCCGACGAGGCGGGGATCGAGGTTGCGCCCGGGGCGGCCAGCGGCGAGGCCAAGGTAGGCGGCGTCGGTGTGATCGGGTCCGATCTTGAATCCGGAGGCGCGCAGGCCGCGCGCGGCCAACGCGGCGAGGAGTCCGACGGTCACGGCGGTCTTGCCGTGCCCGGACGACGGTGCGCTCACCACGATGCGTGGGACGGCGGTCATCGGCGGCTCCTCCCTTGTCTCGGCCGGCAACGTGAGCCGGCACCAGACTAGTGCCTGAGATCACACGAGTAGCCTCGTGCTGTGTACCGGTTCCTTCTCACCCCTCGCTGGCTGGGCTTAGGCGCCCTCATGGGCGTGGCGGCCGCCGTGATGGTGCTGCTCGGAAACTGGCAGCTCCACCGGTACCAGGAACGTAGCGCGATCAACGAGCGGATCGACGCGACGGCTCAGAAGGCGCCCGTGCCGCTGGCAAGCATGTTGCCCGGTCCGGTGGGTGCTGGTCATGTCCAGGTGCAGCCACCAGCCGGCGCCGAATGGACCCGTGTCACCGTAACCGGCCGGTACGACCCCGCGAACGAGATCCTGGTCCGTGGCCGCACCGTCGACGGGCACGTGGGCTTCGAGGTGGTGACGCCGCTGGTGCTGGCGGATGGTTCGGCGGTGCTGGTCGACCGGGGTTGGGTGCCGCCCGCGCCGGGTGGTGCCGTGGCGGTCCCCGAGGTGCCGCCCGCGCCGTCTGGCCAGGTGACGCTGGTGGGTCGGGTGCACCTGTCCGAGAGCCAACCCGATTCGGTGACCCGCCGCGAGGGGCGGCTGGAGACGCGCCGGATCGGGGTGCAACGGCTGGCCGACGAGTTGCCGTATCCGGTCTACGGTGCGTATCTGCTGGCCGAGGACGTCGGGCCAGGGCTGACGGAGATACCGATCGGCCACGAAAACTCCTGGCAGAACGCCGGATACGTGGTGCAGTGGTGGCTGTTCGCGGCGATGGCCGTGATCGGGTTCGGGTGGCTGGCACGCCGGGAGGCACACCCGCACGCCCCTGATGATCGCGACCGCGCGGCCGCGCCACGGCCGCCGAAACCCGTAGACCGCGTGGCGGCCGCGGACGCCGAAGGCACCAAAGCGAGCTAAGCAGGCACCGGGGTACTACCGTGACGCCATGGCCACGGACCCCACAATGCCCATGCCAGGCCAGTTCCCGCCGCCCACCGACCCCTGGTCCGCCCCGGCGCTGCCAGGACCTCCCCCGGCGAGCGCCCCGCCGGTCGACGCGGGCGTGGTCGTCGCGCAGATCGGCGAGATAGGCGTCACCGCCACCACCGTCCACACCCCCGCGGGCGCGTTCCCCCTGGCGGGCTCCACCTGGCAGGTATCGGATTTCTGGCACACCGAGCAGAAGACACCCACCTGGGCGGTCGTGATGGCGATCGCGGGCTTCTGCGTGCTGACCGTGTTCAGCCTGTTCTTCCTGCTGGTCAAGGAGACGATCTACCGGGGGACGGTGCAGGTGACCGTCACGAACGGCCAGCGGCAGTACGTCGCACGGATTCCCGTAACGGGTGAGCCCCAGGTGCAGTACGTGCACCAGCAGGTCAACTACGTGCGTTCATTGGCCGCGTTGTAGCCACGGCAGCGCGGAAGGCTCCACCGAACGCGAGAAGTGCCAGCCCTGCGCGGTGTCGCAGCCCAGTTCGCGCAGCACAGCCGCCTGGCTGGCCGTCTCGACGCCCTCGGCGATCACGCTCATCTTCAGCTTGTGCGCTAGCCGGATCACCGCCTCGAGGATCTCCTGGTCGGCCTGGTCGGGGCCGCCGGGTGCGCGCAGGCCCGACATGAACGAGCCGGCCAGCTTCAACGCGTGTACGGGCAGGCTGCGCAGGTACGCCAGGTTGGAGTAGCCGGTGCCGAAGTCGTCGATGGCCAGCCGTATGCCGAGGTCGGCGAGCGCGTGCAGGGTGCGCAGCGGCTGGCCGGTGCTGCCCATGACGGAGGTCTCGGTCAGCTCCAGTTGGAGCCCTTCGGCAGGCAGGCCGGTCTCGGCGAGGATGGTCTTGACGTCTTCGACGATGGTGGCCTCGCGCACCTGCCGGGCGGCGACGTTGACGCTGAGCAGCGGGCGGGGGGAGTCGGGCCAGGCCTGCGCCTGCTCGCACGCCTCGCGCAGCACCCAGCGGCCGAGCGACACGATCAGCCCGGTCTCCTCGGCCAGCTCGATGAAGCGCCCCGGCCCGATCACGCCGCGTTCGGGGTGCCGCCACCGCACGAGCGCCTCGGCGCCCACCGGCACGCCGTCGGCGAGGCGCACCAGCGGCTGGTACTCGACGAAGAACTGCCGGCGGGCGAGCGCGGCGGGCAGCTGGGCGGAGAGCCGGTAGCGGCTGACGTCGCTGGCGTGCCGGTCGGCGTCGAAGACCGCCCACCGGTCGCGCCCGTCGGCCTTCGCCCAGTACAGGGTGGTGTCGGCGGCCTTCATCAGCTCGGCGACGGTGGTGCCGCGTACCGGCCGGTCGACGACGCCGACGCTGGCCGAGACCTTGAGCGCGTGCCCGCTGACCCGCACCGGTATCCGCACGGCGGCGAGTGCGGCCTCGGCCACCCGCACCAGCTCGGCGGTGCCGGCGGTGCGCTCGACCAGCACCACGAACTCGTCGCCGCCCATCCGGGCCACCAGATGACCGCTGCGGTGCAGGCGGCTGGCGAGCCGGCCGGCGACGGTACGCAGGAGCTGGTCGCCGACGTCGTGGCCGAGCGTGTCGTTGACGGCCTTGAACCCGTCGAGGTCGAGGTAGCAGACGCCGACCCGCGCGGAGGGGTCCGGGTCGGCGAGCGCCAGCGCGAGCCGCTCGAAGAAGAGCGTGCGGTTGGGCAGGTCGGTGAGCGGGTCGTGGAGCGCCTGGTGGCGCAGCTGGATCTGGAGCCGGTGGCGTTCGGTGATGTCTTCGACCATGCCGACCGCGTACTTCGGCGTGCCGTCCTTGTCGCGGATCAGCGAGACCACCAGGTCGGTCCAGATCTCGGCACCGTCGCTGCGCACGAAGGGCTTTTCGGTGCGGAAGTTATCACTGCGCCCGGCCCACAGGTCGTTGTACGCCTGCCACACGTCGCCGTCGTCGCCGGGCGGCTGGAAGAAGCTCGCGGTGGTCCGTTCGAGGAACTCTTCCCGGGGGTACCCGAACATGTCGCACAGTGCCCGGTTGACCTCCAGCAGGCGCCCGCTGAGCGTGCCGATGCCGATGCCGATGGCCGCCTCGGTGAACACCGCCTGGAATCGCGCCTCGCTCGCCCAGCGTGCCTCCTCGGCTTCCGCCTGGGCGACCAGGGCCGCGGCGTAGATGCCCTCCTGCTCGGTCATCGTGCGGTTGCGCAGCGCCTGGGCGTACCCCTCGGCGAGGCTCCCCTGCAGGCGCGCGAACCGCTTCTGGCTGCCGGTCGCTTCCGCGTACGGCTGCAGGTGCTCGCCGAGCACCGCGAGGGTCCGGCTGAGCGACGTGGGGTGCGTGAAGTGGGCGGCGACCATCGCCGTGCCGACCTCGAAGCCGATGTGGCCGTCGGGCTCGTCGGTGCTCAGCGCCTCGATCATGCGGGCGGCCGGACCGGTCAGGTGCGCGACCAGCTCGGCGCGGCTCATGGACACGTAGCTCGTCCACGCGATGGCCTGCGCCCAGAGTTCGGCCAGGCGCTCGGGGTCGGGTGTGGGTATCGGCACGGGCCGCATCCGATCAGCCGATGCGGACGCCGGCGTACCGCGAATCCACCTGGCGCACCCCTCCCAAATCTGAATGATTCAGGATCAGCATAAGCGTGATTTTGCCGCGCGTGGAATTTTCACGTTCCGTTGTGGATCGCCCGCACTGCGTCAATGGTGTCTGCCTCGGCGGCCGTCTTGTCGTCGCGGTAGCGCAGGACGCGCGCGAAGCGCAGCGCTACCCCGCCCGGGTATCGCGGGCTCGCCTGCACTCCGTCGAACGCGATCTCGACGACCTGCTCGGGCCGCACCGTCACGACCCAGTCGCCCTTGTCGACGGCCAGTTCCAGGAATCTCTCAGTCTGCCAGCGCAGCGTGGAGTCCGTCAGCCCTTTGAAGGTCTTGCCCAGCATGACGAACCCGCCCGTCTCCGGGTCGCGGGCGCCGAGGTGCAGGTTGGACAGCCAGCCCTTGCGGCGCCCGTGCCCCCACTCGACCGCGAGCACCACCAAGTCGAGCGTGTGCCGCGGCTTGACCTTGACCCAGGCGGCGCCGCGCCGTCCCACGTCGTAGGCCGCCTCCGGCGACTTGACCACCACGCCCTCCTGGCCGGCGGCCAGGGCGGCCGCGAAGGCGTCCGCCGCCTCCGCCGGCGTCGCCACCGCGGTGCGGCCGACGAGCAGGGGCGCCGGCACCACGCCGGCAAGTGCGGCCCAGCGTTCCCGTCCCGGCGCGTCGAGCAGATCCGCGCCGTCGAGGTGCAGCATGTCGAAGAAGTACGGTGTGAGCACCGTGACCGCGGCACCTTTGGTGGCCGCACGGGAGGCGGTTTCCTGGAACGGCCTCGGGCGCCCGGCCGCGTCCACCGCCATGGCTTCGCCGTCGAGCACGATCTCGCGCACCGGCAGCGCCCGGACGGCGGCGACGACCTCCGGCATCCGTGCCGTGATGTCGTCGAGGCTGCGGCTGAAGACCCCCACGTCGCCGCCCGACCGGTGCACCTGGATGCGGACCCCGTCGAGCTTGACGTCGACCACGGCGGGCACCCCGGTGGCGGCGAGCGCGTCGTCGACCGAGGGGGCGCTCTGGGCCAGCATCGGCGCGAGCGGCCGACCCACCCGCAGTGTGAACGCGTCGAGCGCCGCCAGACCGCCGGTGAGCGCGGCGACGGCGACCTCTTTCAGGTCTCCGGCGAGCAGCAGCGCCCGCCGCACCGCCGTCACCGGCACCTCCCCCGCCTGGGCGATCGCGTCGACGAGAAGCCCCGCCTGGGCGCCCTGCCTCAGCTCGCCGCCGAAGAGGGCGACGAGAATACGCTGCTCGTCAGCTGTGGCGGCGCCGAACAGCGCGCCCACCAGGTCGCGCCGCCGCGCCTGCGAGCCGGCACCGCCGACCCGGGAGATCTCCTCGATCGCGGCGTCGACCGCCGCCACGGTCAGCGTGGCGTTGTCGGCAGGCGGCGGCGCCTGCCGCAGCGTGGCCCAACCGACGCCGGTCTGCCGTTGCCGCAGCTCACCCGCGAGGTACGCCGAGCCGGCCGCGATCTGCTCCGGCGGCAGCGCCCGCAGCGCACCGGCCAGCAACTCCACCTTCGCCTTGCGGCCGGAGGTGGCGCTGACGGCCGCGGACACGGCGGCGATTTCGCTAAACAGCATGGGCGCTCGCGAGCTCGTTGATGTCCGGGCTGTCCAGTACACGCTTGGTCGAGCGGCCGCGGGCGGCGTTCAGCATCGCGAGGCCCATCGCCTCGGTCGTGGTGAACTGCTTGCGCAGGAGCCGGCGGAACACGGGAACAAGCGGTCTGAACACCCCGTACAGCACCCGGTACAACCGGGTGCGCGAGGTGATCCCGTGTAGCGGCTGGACGAACCCGGGCCGAAACATGTACGCCCGGAATGGCAGTGCGCGCACGTCGTCCTCGGCCTGCTTCTTGACCCGCGACCACATCGCGTTGCCGCGGCCGGTGCCCGCTCCGGAGACGAACACGAAGGTCAGGTCGGGGTTGTCCGCGGCGAGGGGGCGCGCGGCGGCCAGCGTGTAGTCGTACGTGATCCGCTTGTAGTCGGCCTCGTTCATGCCGACGGAGGAGACGCCGAGGCAGAAGAAACACGCGTCGTACCCGGACAATTCGCCGGCGATCGGCGTGAGGTCGCTGAGATCCGCGTGCGCGATCTCGCGCAGCTTCGCGTGCCGCTGTCGCGTGGGCGCCCGCCCGACGGTCAGTACCGCCTCGACGTCGGACGCGAGCAGGCACTCGCGCAGCACACCTTGACCGATCATCCCGGTCGCGCCAAAGACGATGACCTTCACTCGGAGAACCGTACCGCTGTGGCCTGCGCTTTGGGGGCGGCAAACGCGAGCAGCGCGGCACCCCCGCGCTCCAGGGCGGACTTCGAGGCGGCACAGTCACGCCGTCCTATGCTCCCCAGCTGGCCGTCTACCTGGGTCTGCTGGACGCGGACTTCGAGGTGCGCTCCCCACCAGAGAGCTGGTGGACTACGTACGCGTGCTGGCCGCCCGCTACGCGCGGGCCACCTAGGACGCCCCTGTCACGACCCGCCGCAGCTCCGCACGCGTGGACACGTCGAGCCGGCGAAATGCGTTGGTGAGATGGAACTCCACAGTCTTCACGCTGACCACGAGACGCTCGGCGATCCGCCGGTTGGACAGGCCCTGGCAGGCGAGCGCCGCGACCGCCCGTTCGGCCGTCGTGAGCGCCGCTAGTGGCGCGGCTGGCGGGCCTAGCCGCAGGCCGGCACGATCCGCAGCGCGCATGGTCTGGTTCACGTACGCCATGGCCCCGATGCGGGCGAACTGGTCCAGCGCCGACCGCAGACAACGCTCGGCCACGGCTCGCCGTCCCATTGTGCTGTGACATGTACCGGTCAACAGGTCGATGCGTGCCGCTTCCAGCGCGAGTCCGACGGCGTGCGCGTGGCCGGCCGCCTCGGCGCAGTGTGCGATCGCCTCGGCGTGATCCCCCTCTGCGGCGGCGATCTGGGCGCGAACCCGGGCGACGCTCATGCGAACGCTCGCGCGGTCGATGGTGGGTAGCCGGGCGAGGAAGGCGTCCAACGCCTGTCGGGCCTGCGTCGCACGGCCGAGTTGAGACAACGCGTCGGCGCGCACCGGCCCAGCCAGGTGTGTGCCCGGCTCTCGCGCCGGATAGACCTGCTCCATCCTCTCCGCCGCGGCGAGCAACCGGTCCGGATCGTCCTTGGCCTGAGCGACGGCGGCCTGGCTGGCGGCCGCGTGGGCCAGATCGGCGGGTACGCCGCTTCGCCGCGCCCACGTGCTGGCCTGCTCGGCGTGCCACTGCGCCTGTTGCCATTCGCCCTGCGCCGCCAGCGGGTAGCTGGCCTGGGCGTGCAGCAGCGGATAGTCCCAGACTCGATTGTTCACTTCGGAATCACCGATGGCCACGCTCGTGTGCAGCACCGCCTCGTCGAGTTGGCCGCGGCGGTACTCCACCTCGCCGAGAAAACCCAGCGCCTGGGCGATCCGCAACGGCTCACCACGGATCGCGCGGGTCAGCGCCGAGGTGAGGTCGCTGTGGGCGCCGGCCAGGTCGTCGGTCCACAGCCGGATCACACCGCGAGCCACCGTGCCGTTCAAACCGGATACCGCGCCCGGCATGTCGGCGTCGGCGAGGTACGCCAGCGCCTCGGCGCCGCGCCCTGCCACGGCGAGACCGATTGCCCGCATGAAGGACGCGAACGAGGCCACCCACGGCTCCCGCGCCGTCGCCGCCGCTGTGGCGCCATGCTGCACCATCTCGTCGTACGAGAGCGTGAGTATGCCGATAAGGGCCAACTGGGTGCAGATCCGCGCCAGCAGATCGGGCGGCTGCGATTCGGCGGGCGGTTGATCGGTCCGCACCATGGCCAGCGCCCGGTCGAGCCGTTCGCGTGCCTCGGGGAGCCGGCCTGCCAACAGCAGCTGGTAGCCGGCGACGTAGTCCGACCACGGGCCTGGTTCTACGGCGGCCAGTTCGCCCTGGCGCTCCATCGCGGTCGCGACGTCGCCGACGACGAGCATCGCCTCGACCGCCGCCAGCAGTCGGGGGGTACGCCGAGGAACTGACGGTGTCAGCTCCAAGGCGTGGTGCAGGTGCATGGCGGCCGGGGCCAACTCGCCACGCGCCTGGTGCGCGCGGGCCGCCTGTTCGAGGTCGTGGGCGAGCCGGTCGTCCGGACCGTCGGCGGCCGCGATCCGGTGCCAGAGTGCCTCCCCCTGCCCGTTGACCGCGGCCCTGCGGTGCAGCTCTTGCCGGCGAGCCCGCCCGGCCTCGTGGTACGCGACGCTACGCGCCAGCGGGCTGGTGAACGCGAGGTCCTGTCCGGCTGTACCGGGTACCTCCTCGACGAGGCCGGCATCGATCGCCTCGGTAGCCGACCCAGCGACATCGGTGCCGTCCAGGAGATCCCGTACCTTCGCGAGGCTGAACCGGGCACCGACCACCGCGCCCGCGACCACGAGTTCCCGGGTGGACGGTCGGCAGGAGGCGAGCCGCGCGGCCATCGGCCGCGCGATGGTTGCCGGCGCGGGCAGCGGCCCGAGGCCGTAAACGATCGAACGCATCGGCACCCGATCGAGGATCTGACGCACGTAAGACGGGTGTCCACCGGTGTGGTCGTGGAGCCGGGCGGCGCCTGCGGGCGGTAGCCCGGGGTGTCCACAACTGACGGCCAACCGATGTAGGTCTGCGGCGGGCAGTCCACCGAGGACTATCGACGCTCCACGATCGGAGTCGAGCATCCGCCGCCAACCGTCGTCGAGGATGTCGGAGCCCGCCATCCTCGTCGAGGTCCGACAGGCGACCACGACAAGCACCGCGTCGGTGGTGAGGCGGCGCACGGCCACCCGGAGCGCGGTCATCGACGGCGCGTCACACCATTGGGCGTCGTCGACGACGAGTATCAGATCGGTTGCGCGGCGCAGGTGCGAGGCGAGAGCCTGTCCGACGCCGGCCGGGTCGGCGTGTGCTTGCGCAGCGTCGCCAAATGCCGCCAGCGGTTCGTGCAGACCCCTGGCCACCTGCTCGACCACGCCCCAGGACAGGTCGGTCTCGGCCTCGTCGCCGCTGACCCACAACAGGGTCGTCGGTCGGGTCGTTTCGACAAATCGCCGGACAAGGGCGGTCTTACCGATGCCGGCGACCCCGGCGACCCCGACAATCCGCGCCTCGCCGCGCCTGGCCGCCTCCCACGCCTGCTGAAGCAGTGACAGCTCACCATGGCGTGCCACAAATGGCGGGTTACCGCCGGCCTCACGACACGGCGGAGACATATTGCCACGCGTCACCGGACCATCACGCGGCCCAGGGTAGATGAGCGTTACTACTGGGGTTCGACCCTGAAGCCAGGGCATCACCCGATCCATAGGCTCACCAGGGCAATGTCCCACCAACTCCCGTGGAGGGCAGATGAAACGCCTCGTTACCCTGGTGCTCGCGACGCTCGGAGCGGCCGCTGTCGCGCTCGTTCCGGCGGGTACGGCGTCGGCTCACGCCGGTACCCATGTCGTTTCACTCGATGTAGAAATGACGATCAAGGACGCGGACTGGCCGGACAGCGACGATTACGCGTACCCCAAATGGAAGCGCTCCGTGACGATCAGCGAGGCCACGCCGAGTAGGACCACCCAGTTCGTGGGGTGCGCGGACGAGGTCAGGGTCGTGCTCGACGTAACGGTCAGCCACAACCCGAGTCCGTTCGCGAACTTCGACGTGGCGATCAAAACCCGGACCCGATTCTACGAGGGCTCCAGTTGCAACACCACGGACCTGGAGGTGACCACCACCCGTAACTTCGTCGTGCCCGGGTTCTCATCGGCCACCGACAGCTGGGTGGTCAAGTCGGGCGACGACCACGCCTCGCTCTGGATATACGCACGGTAAACCGACGCTCCTGGCCCATCCACGTCGCAGCGCGGTGCTGCGGCGTGGCCGGGTCGTGACGACGGCCAACGCGTGACCGATGGTTGACGAAGACAACCGACGATCGCGCGGTGGCCGCCGCATGTTGGCCGGCTGCGCGTCAGGGCATGGAACGCTACTGCGCCGAGCAGGCCGGGGTGCTGCTGGCATCTAGGCGGCGGCGTTGGCCACGTTGCGCAGCAGGAGGGCCTCTGCCAGACAGACGCGCGCGAACTCGCCCAGGTGCAGGCTCTCGTTCGGGCCGTGGGCCTGTGCGTGCGGGTCTTCCACGCCGGTCACCAGGATCGCCGCGCCCGGGAACATCTCCTGGAACGTCGCGATGAACGGGATCGACCCGCCCACGCCGATGTCCACAGGAGACACCCCGTCCCACGCCGTGCGGAACGCGTCCCGCGCCGCGTCGAACATCGGCCCCGTCGCGTCGATCACGCACGGCTCACCGTCGTGCTCGAACGTCACCTCGACCTGCACGCCCCACGGCGCGTACTTCTCCAGGTGCGCCTTGACTGCGGCGTACGCGCTCTTCGGCTCGTCGCCCGGCGCCAGCCGCAGGCTCAGCTTGGCCTTGGCAGACGGCACCAACGCGTTCGGCGCCTCGGCGGTGCGCGGCGCGTCGACGCCCAGGATGGACAGCGCCGGCTTGGTCCAGAGCCGCTCGGTCAGCCGGCCGGTGCCGACGAACGAGACGCCGTCGAGCAGGCTCGCCTCGGCGCGCAGCCGGTCTTCCGGGTAGTCGACCACGGCGCCGCCCGGGCTGACCAGCCCTTCGACCGCCACGGTGCCGTCGTCGTCGTGCAGGGTCGCGAGCAGCTTCGCCAGTGCCGTCAACGCGTCCGGCACCAGGCCACCGAACATCCCGCTGTGTACCGCGTGCTCGGCGGTGCGCACCTCGACGAAACAGTTGACGATGCCGCGCAGCGAGGTGGTGAGCGCGGGCACGCCGATGTCCCAGTTGCCCGAGTCGGCGATCACGATGACATCGGCGGCGAGATCGTCGCGGTGCTCCTGAAGCAGCCGCTCCAGCGAGTCCGACCCGTACTCCTCCTCACCCTCGATGAAGAGCACCACGCCCACGGGCAGCGCGTCACCGAACGCCCGCAGCGCCGCCACGTGCGCCATGATCCCGGCCTTGTCGTCGGCCGCGCCGCGCCCGTAGAGCCGCCCGTCGCGCTCCACCGGCTCGAACGGATCGCTCTCCCACAGGGCCAGGTCGCCGGTCGGCTGCACGTCGTGGTGCGCGTACAGCAGCACAGTCGGCGCGCCGGGCGGCGCCGGCCGCGAGCCGATCACGGCCGGCTGCCCGCCGGAACGAACGACCCGCGTGTCGAGGCCGCAGCCGCGCAGCAACTCCGCGACCGCCTCAGCGGACCGGTCGACCTGCGTGTGGTCGAAGCCGTCGAACGCGATGCCCGGGATGCGGACGAGGCGCTCGAGATCGGCACGGACTCCGGGAAGCTCGCGCGTGATAGCCGCGCGCAGCTCAGCCTCGCTCAAGGTCATGAACGAATCCTACGTCCGCGTATCGGGCGTCACTCCTCGTCGGTGGTCGTGGTGGTGGTGCCGTTCGTCCTCGGCGGTGGCTCCTGCCCCTCGCGCCCGCCACGAGCCGCACGCGCCGCCGCCTCACCCGCGGTGTTGAACCACGTCCGCGCTCGCCCGGCCTGACCGCCGACCCACTCGCCGACATCGGTGGCCCCGTCGCCCAGCCGGCGCAGCAGCCCGACCAACGGGTCCTGGGTCCGCCCGAACGCCTCCCGGTACGACGCGGCCGCCGCCTTGATCTCCTCGGACACCGAGGCGGAGCTGTCGTCGTCGCGCCGCGGGTACTCACCGGCCAGGATCCGCCCGTAGTCCCCCTCGTCGATCCAGTGCCGCAGGTGCGCCGCCCGCGCCACCGGCACCGGGTGCGTGCTCCACGCCGTCATCCGGAGCTTGTGCAGGCTGTCGCGCAGGTCGCCCCCGCCGTCGTACTCGGCCGCCTGCTCCAGGAACGCCGCCGTGTCGACCTCGGACAGATCGCCGCCGCCGGCCATCTTCATCAACAGCCGCAGCGATGCCGCCGGGTCCTGTCCGGCGAGCAGGCCGGCCCGGTCGGCCGAAAGCTCCGCCTTGCGCCACCACTCGTACATCGCCGCGATGATCGCCCGCAGCGCGATCGCGCCCACCGGCAGCCAGGCCAGGTTGGCCGCCCAGCCGGTCAGGATCTTCAGGATCGTCTTGTAGACGGCGTGCCCGCTGCGCACGTGTCCCAGCTCGTGCCCCAACAGCGCCCGCAACTCGTCGTCGTCGAGCTGCTGCACACTCCCCGTGTTGATCACGATGAAGGGCTTGTCGAGCCCGATCGCCTCGCCGTTGATCGTCGGGTCCTGCCGCACGTACAACTCGGGCAGCTCGGGCACGTCGAGCGACTGGGCCGCCTCCGAGTACAGCCGGAACACCCGCGGATACTGCCGGTGGTCGACCCGGATCGCGGACGCCAGGTACATCAAGCGGAACCCGCGCTCGTTCCACATGCCGAAGAACGCCTTGACCACGTCGTCGAAGCCGCGCAGCTCGCGCAGCGCCGTCAACGCCCCCCGGTCCGCCGGGTGCTCCCACGCCCGCGAACTGATCCCCGTCAGCACCACTCGCCGTCGCGCCGGTGGCGTCGCCGGCGTGGCACCTTCATCGCTTACCGTCATTTGGTCGCTCCCCGTGGCTCAGGCAGGCCCCCGCTGTTGATGCCGATGCTGCCCGAGTCCCGGCCAGACGTCCATGCCTAACACCCCCGATATCCCCCTGACATCGCGCCACCCCGCTCTTCCCCGCCCTTCCCCGCCGCCCGCGCCCTCTCCCCGCCACCCACCCCTCTTTCCGCCGATCAAGGGCAAATGCACGTGGTTTGATCGCTAATCCGCGTGCGTTTGCCCATGATCGATGGGGTTTCCCTTGATCAAGGGCTGGGTGGGGGGCCCGGTGGCAGCACCGGGAGGCCCGCCGGAGCGCCCTCCTCGACCAGCCGCCAGAGCGCCGTCGTGTCCAGATGCTCCTCGACCATGTCGCCGAGCAGGTCGAGCGTGCGCTCCCGCGCCGCCGCGAAGCTGGTGCCCTCCGCGACCCGAAACCCGCGCCGCCCCGCCAGCCGCGCCACCTCGACGAGAAACCGCCGCCGGAACTCGTCGGACTCGAACGCCCCGTGCCAGTGGGTGCCGAACACCGCCCCGGCGGCAGCCCCTTCCCCACGCCCGTCGGTGTAGGTGATCAGCGGCGCGAGCTCAGGATCCGACCACGACACGCACCCGTGATGGATCTCGTACCCGCGCACCGGCACCGCCCCGAACGCCGTACCCCCCGACTGGGCGAGCGTCTTGCGCTCCCCGAAGGTCACCTCGACCGGCAGCAGCCCCAGCCCCGGCACCGTGCCGCGCCGGCTCTCCACGTCGTCGTGGATGGCCCGGCCAAGCATCTGAAAACCGCCACAGATCCCCAACACCGGTCGGCCGGCTCGGGCGTGCGCGGTCACCGCGCCCGCGAGACCCGTCTCGCGCAGCCACGCCAGGTCGGCCACCGTCGACTTCGAGCCGGGCAGCACCACGAGATCCGCGTCGGCCAGCTCCGCCGGCTCGACGGTCAGCCGCACCCGGACCCCCGGCTCGGCGGCGAGCGCCTCGGCGTCGGTGGCGTTGGAGACGCGCGGCAGCCGCACCACCGCGACCCGCAGCCACTCCTCTCCCTGCGGTGCCGCCGGTCGCCCGAGCACCCGCCCGTACGCGAGCGAGTCTTCCGCGTCCAGCCACAGGTCCACCTGCCACGGCAGCACCCCGTACACCGGCCGCCCGGTCACCGAGGTGATCATGTCGAGGCCCGGCTGGAGGAGGCCGAGGTCGCCGCGGAACTTGTTCACCACGAAGCCGCTGACCAGCGCCTGATCCTCGGGCGACAGGAGTGCCACCGTGCCGAACAGCGCGGCGAACACCCCGCCCCGGTCGATGTCGCCGACGACGACCACCGGCAGCCCGGCGTGCCGGGCGAGCCCCATGTTGACGAAGTCGCCCCGGCGCAGGTTGATCTCGGTCGGGCTGCCCGCGCCCTCGCAGACCACCACGTCGTACTCGGCACGCAGGTCAGCGAACGTGTCGAACACCGCCTCGGCCAGACGCGGCCGCAGCGAATGGAAGTTGGCGGCCGTCACCGTGTCGACGGCCTCGCCGAGCAGCACCACCTGGCTCGACCGGTCGCTGCCCGGCTTGAGCAGCACCGGGTTGAACCGCACGTCCGGCGCCACGCCGCTCGCCGCCGCCTGCATCGCCTGCGCCCGGCCGATCTCGCCGCCCCGTCCACGGGCGTCGACCACGACCACCGAGTTGTTGGACATGTTCTGTGCCTTGAACGGTGCGACCTTCACCCCGTTGCGACGCAGCCAGCGACAGATGCCCGCGGTGAGCACACTCTTGCCCGCGTCCGAGGTCGTGCCGGCGACTAGCAGCCCTCCGGTCACCGCCGCGGCCCCGCCTCCGCCACCGGTTTGCGCTTCGTGCCTGGCGCTCGTCGCTTCGCCGAACCGCTGTCGACCGCGGCCCGGCGTGCCCGCGCTGCTCCGGCGGCCAGGGCGGTCGCGGCGGCCAGGGCGGTGGCCGCTACGCCCACGGCCCCCGACAGGCGGGCCGCGCGCCGGATGTCGAGGGCTACCGGACGCGGACCGTCGCCGAGGAACGGCCGGGTCTCGGAGCGTCCAAAGTAGACGTTTTGTCCGCCGAGCCTTACGCCGAGGGCCCCCGCCATCGCTGATTCGCACTGCCCCGCGTTGGGGCTCGGGTGGTCGGTTCGGTCGCGTCGCCAGATCCGCCAGGCGCGCCGGGGGTCACCGTCGACGAGCGGCGCTCCGACGATGGTCAGCAGGGCGGTCAGCCGCGAGGGCACCAGGTTGAGCCCGTCGTCCAACCGGGCCGCCGCCGTGCCGAACCGCGCGTATCGCACCGACCGGTGCCCGACCATCGCGTCGAGGGTGTTGACCACCCGGTACCCGACCAGCCCCGGCAGGCCGGCGACCGCGCCCCAGAACAGGGGCGCCACCACCGCGTCGGACGTGTTCTCCGCGACCGACTCGACCGTTGCCCGAGCGAGCTCCGGCTCGTCGAGCCGCGACGGGTCGCGCCCGCACAGGTGCCCGAGGCGCGCTCGCGCGGCCGGCAGGTCACCGCGCTCCAGGGCGCCCGCCATGACGCCGGCTTCCCGCCGCAGTGTGCGGGCCCCGAGCACCGCCCAGGTGCCGGCCGCCACGAGTGCCGCACGCGCCACGGGCTGCCGCCTGGTCAGCACCGTCGCGGCGACCGCTGCCGCCACGGGCACACCAACCGCGACGGCCGCATACGCCGTACCGGCCACGCGGTCCGGCCGGTAGAGCCGGCGCTCCAGGGCGGTGGCTGCCTGGCCGAACCCGGCGACCGGGTGAAACCGCCGCGGGTCACCGAGCACCGCGTCGAGAGCGAAGCCAGCGAGCAGCCCGACCGCGTTCGCCGCGCTCATGCCCGCACCTCACCGGCCACGCCGATGACGACGATCTCCACGCCGATCACCCCCGGCGGCAGCCTAGCCGGGTGGGGCGGGGTGGCCGGCACTTACCGGGGGGATCCGGCCACCCCGCCGGTCCTAGGCCGGCACGGCCTCCCTGCCGCGGCCGCGCCTGCGCCGCCCGGAGCCGCCGGCAGACTCCTCGCCGTCGACCCCGATCGTGGCCGCCTCATCGCCGGCAGACTCCTCGTCAACATCCGAGCCGCCATCCGAGTCGGTGGACGAATCGTCGGACTCGTCATCGGACAGCGGCGCGAGGTCGTCGTCTCCGTCGAGGCTGGGCCCGAATCCCGCCCCACGGATGGCCGCCAACGCGTCGTACGCGGGCGCGGGAGAGATGGGCGCGTGCTGGAAGTCGGGGTCGTTGAGGTCGTCGAGCGGGTGGTCACCAAAGCGACTCGGCGCCTCCTGGTCCGGTACATCCTCAGTCGCCTCGCCGCGGACCCGGCTCTCTGCTTCGGGATCTTCGAGCGAGCTTGTGGCGAGCGTAGGCCGGTTGCGGGCGAAGCGGCCCCGGCCGCGCGCCAGGTCGTGCCCGACGGCGAGGGCCTCCATCTCGTACAGGGTGCGGTTGTTGCCCTCGCCGTCGATCCAGTCCCGGGTGTAGAGCCGGCCCACGACGATGACCGGGTCACCGACCATGATGGACGCGGCGACGCCCTCGGCGAGCTTGCGCCAGCAGTTCACCCGCAGCCGCAGGCTGTTGCCATCGACCCACTGCCCACTCTCGCGGTTGAGCCGGCGCGCGGTCGAGGCGACCTTGAAGTTGGCCACGAGCGAGTTGGTCTGGGTCGTACGCCGCCATTCGGGAGCGGTCATGACGTTGCCGACAATAGTGACGTAAGTATCGAACATGGTTCCAGCCTGGCCGACCGATCGATGCGTCACCACCGGCAATCGCCGCGCTGTGGACATCGTGGCTTCCTGTGGAAAACGACCTGATCAAGCTCCTACCTGCTAGCGATCGACTTGTTACCAGGAAGTAGTACCGTCACGGATGTGGAACCGGACCTGCTCGGGGCGCCCTACGAACGCCAGACGATCGAGCTGACCGACGACGACGAAGGCATCGTTGTAGCCACTCTGGTCAGCCGCCGCGCGCCAGAGTCCAACGGTCGGGCGGTGCTCTACGTACACGGCTTCGTCGACTACTTCTTCCAGACGCACCTCGCCGATTTCTACGTCGACCGTGGCTGGGACTTCTACGCACTCGACCTGCGCAAACATGGCCGCAGCCTGCTGCCGCACCAGACCGCGAACTTCTGTCACAGCCTCACCGACTACTACCCCGAGCTCGACGAGGCCGCCCGCGTCATCCGCGAGGAGCACGGCCACCACACCATGCTCGTCAACGGCCACTCCACCGGCGGCCTGCTCACCTCGCTGTGGGCGCACGACCGCCGCGACGCCGGCATCGTCGACGGGCTGATCCTCAACAGCCCGTTCTTCGACTTCAACGCCCCCTGGTTCGTGCGGCGCCCCGTGGCGGCCGCAGTGGCGAGGGTCGGTCGCGGCGCGCCGTACCGGATCATCCCCCTCGGCGTCTCCCCCGTGTACGGCCAGAGCCTGCACTCCGACCACCAGGGCGAGTGGACCTACAACCTGGCTTGGAAGCCCATCGGCGGCTTCCCGGTGCGGGCCGGCTGGCTGCACGCCATCCGCCAGGCGCAGCAGCGGCTGCGGACCGGCCTCGCGATCCCGGTGCCGGTGCTGCTGGCCTGCTCGGAGCGCAGCTTCCGCAGCACCCGCTGGCACGACGCGGCGGCCCTAGCCGACGCGGTCCTCGACGTCGAGCACATGGTCCGGTGGGCGCCGCGTTTGGGGCGACACGTCACCGTTGTCCGATTCGACGGTGGGAAGC
Organism: Micromonospora sp. CPCC 206061; assembly: GCF_036906915.1. Classification (NCBI taxonomy): domain Bacteria; kingdom Bacillati; phylum Actinomycetota; class Actinomycetes; order Micromonosporales; family Micromonosporaceae; genus Micromonospora; species Micromonospora sp. CPCC 206061. The sequence goes on along the minus strand of NZ_JBAKHX010000026.1, from coordinate 73,035 downwards.
ACGATCTCACGCTGTCTGGCCCGGCGGTGCGGGCCCAGGTCTTCGATGAACTGAACCGCTGGGTATCGGCGTACATGGAGACGCCGACAGCGGCACCGACCGGTCCGACGGACCGGGCCTAAACTGGCATCTCGGGCGACACCGCCAGGACCGGAAACCTGGTGCTCGTCAGGTGCACGGGTGAAAACCTAGTATGTGCTGGCCAGACCGGGCGCTCGTAGCTCAGCGGATAGAGCAGCTGCCTTCTAAGCAGTTGGTCGCAGGTTCGAATCCTGCCGGGCGCACCTCCACAGAACCAGCTCGCGACCGCCCTCCCCACGGCCGCCGATCAAGGGCGATCGCATCGCTCAGGGCAAACGCACGTGAAATGAAATGGAGATCAAAGCACGTGCATTCGCCCTTGATCGACGGGCAAGGCGGCCAGGTACGGGCGAGACGGGTGGCGCCACGCGGAACTGCTAGGCAAGGGGGATGGCGAGGTGGTCTAGGCGGTCCGGGTCGGCCAGGACGTCGATGGCGACGATCCGGTCGTCCACCACCGTGAAGGCCATGACGAACATCGGCTTGCCCTGCGGCGCCACCACGACACCAGCCGCACCGTTGATGAGCGCCCGGTGCACGAACGGCGACAATGCGCGAGACGTAAACGCCTGCCGCGACACCGCCTGGGCGCCGCGCAGCACCATGTTGAGGCGCGGGCGCGTGGCACCGCCGTCGGAGCGCAAAATCACGTCGGGGTCCAGCACCGCGACGAGCGCGTCGAGGTCGCCGTCGCGCGAGGCGGCGAAGAACGCGTCGACGACGGCACGCTGCCGGCGCACGTCGGGGTCGGGCGCGGGCGCCTGACCCTGTACCCGGCGGCGGGCGCGACTGGCGAGTTGGCGGGTCGCGGCGGGTGACCGGTCGATCACCGGTGCGATCTCCTCGAACGGCAGCGCGAACATGTCGTGCAGCACGAACGCGACCCGCTCGGCCGGGTTCAGCGTCTCCAGGACGACGAGCAGCGCCAGGCCGACGGCGTCGTGCAGTACCGCCTCGTGCTCGGGGTCCACTCCGGACTCCGGGCTGACGATCGGGTCAGGCACCCGCACGTCGAGTGGCTCCTCAAGACGAAAGCGGCGGGAGCGCAGCATGTTCAGGCAGATCCGGGAGACCACCGTGGTCAGCCAGGCGCGCGGGTTGTCGACGTCGCTGGTGTCGGCGCGGCTGGCTCGCAGCCACGCCTCCTGCACGGCGTCGTCGGCTTCGGCGAGCGACCCGAGCATCCGATAGGCCACCGCCCGCAGGTGTGACCGGTACGACTCGAAGTCCAAGGCCCTGTCACATTCCTTCCGCACCGTGTGTCCCCCGTTAGAGACGACACCTACCGGGGAGCGAATCATGACATCACCCATCCTGGTCACCGGCGGTACGGGCCTGCTCGGCGGCCACCTGCTTCCACTGCTGGAGGGCCACGACGTGCGCGTCCTGAGCCGCCGCACAGCAGATCGCACGTATGTGACCGGTGACCTGCTCACCGGCGAGGGGGTGGACGCGGCGGTCGCCGGCATCGACACGATCGTGCACCTCGCGGGCGGTCAGAAGGGCGACGACGTCGCGACCCGCAACCTGGTCGAGGCCGCGACCCGGGCCGGCGTGCGGCATGTGGTGTACATCTCGGTGATCGGGGCGGACCGGGTGCCGCTGGGCTGGCTCCGGATGAAGCTGGCCGCCGAGCGGGCGATCGCCGAGTCGGGCCTGCCGTGGACGACGCTGCGCGCGGCCCAGTTTCACGACCTCGTCTACAAGACGGTCCGGGCCATGGCCAAGCTGCCGGTGGTGCCAGTGCCCGGCGGGCTGCGCTTTCAGCCCGTGGATGCCGGAGACGTCGCCGCCCGGCTGGTGGAGTTGGCGCTCGGCGAGCCGGCAGGGCTGGTGCCGGACCTTGCGGGCCCGACGGTCTACCCGATCGGTGACCTGATCCGGGACCATCTCAAGGCGCGGGGCAAGCGCCGCCCGATGCTGCCGGTGCGGATGCCCGGCAAGGTGGGCCGCGCGTACCGGGCCGGCGCCAACCTCACCCTCGACGGCGCGACGCTGGGCAAGCGTACCTGGGAGGAGTTTCTCAGCGAAGCGGCGACGTCATGAGCGACCGGAACTCGTCGACGGGCAGCGAGCCGGGTGCCCGTCCCTCGCGCGCGAATTGGTTGGCCAGCCGCTGGGCCAGCTCGTTGGCGGGCGCCGGCACCCCGTGCGCCCGCCCGATCAGCACGACCTCGCCGTTGAGGTAGTCGGCTTCGACCGAGCCGGTGCCACGGGCCAGGCTCTGCCAAGACGAGCCGCCCTGCCGCTGCTCGCCCTCGACCGGTCGCATCCGCAGGATGTCGCCGCGCCGCTCGCGGTCCTCCTCCTCGGAGGCGTACGGGATGCCGGCGGCCGTCAACACCGACGAACCCTCGTCACGTACCAGGCGCGCGATCTCGTCGATGCCGTCGACCCGGCCGCACACCGCCTCGACGGCGTTGGCGGTGTTCGCCAGCAGCTTCCGGTACTTCCAGCGCATGACGTCCGGCCGCGGCTCGGAGTGGAACCCCGCGGCCCGGAACGCGGCGGCCAGTTCGGCAGCCGTTCCGTCGACACCGCCCGGGTACCGGCCGACGTCGAGGATGCCGGGCGTCGGCGCGCAGTTGGCGACCACGACGCCAGGCACCAGGTGGGTGGCGGGCAGCATCACGCATACGCCGTACACGTTCGCGAACATGCGCAGCGCCGCGTGCTCGTTGGCGACGCCGTTCTGCACGCAGGCCACCGGTGTGCCGGGCTCCGCGTGCGCGGCGATCGCGCTCAACGCGCCGGCCGTGTCCATGCTCTTCACGGCGAGCAGCACCATGTCGCCGGGGCGCCAGTCGACCTCGCCAGCGGTGGCGGCGACCGGCAGGCGGTACACGTCGGAGCCCTCGGGTGACCGCACGCGGAGGCCGTCGCTGCGGATGGCCTCGAGGTTCGCTCCCCTGGCCACCAGGACCACGTCGAAGCCGGCGCCGGCCAGGCGCCCAGCGACCACGCCGCCGACCGCGCCGGCGCCCACGACCACGAACCGCACTACACGCCCGCCTTCGCCGCCCGGTCCAGGAGCAGGTCGCGCTCCCGGGAGTTTCTGGTCAGCGCGGCCGCCCGTTCGAACTCCACCCGTGCCTCGTCGTGCCTGCCGAGCTTGGCGAGCAGGTCGCCGCGCACGCTCGGCAGGTGGTGGTATCCGGCGAGCGCCGGCGCGTCGGCGATCTCGTCGACGAGGGCCAGACCGGCCGCCGGCCCGTACGCCATCGCCACCGCGACGGCGCGGTTGAGCTCCACGACCGGCGAGGGCGTCACCTCGCCGAGCAGCCCGTAGAGGGCTGCGATCCGCCGCCAGTCGGTCTCCTCCGCGTTGCGCGCCCGCACATGGCAGGCCGCGATGGCCGCCTGGAGCGCGTACGGCCCGAGCGCCGCGCCGAGCGCCTCGGCCCGTGCCAGCGCGGCGAGCCCGCGGCGGATCAGCAGCTGGTCCCAGCGCGCCCGGCTCTGCTCCAGCAGCGGCACCGGCCGGCCGCCCGGTCCGGTCCGCGCCCGCGACCGGGACGCCTGGATCTCCATCAGCGCCACCAACCCGTGTACCTCGGGCTCGCGCGGCACCAGCTCGGCGAGGACCCGACCGAGTCGCAGCGCGTCTTCGCACAGGGCGGGGCGCAGCCAGTCGTCGCCCGAGGTCGCGGAGTATCCCTCGTTGAAGATCAGGTAGATGACCTCCAGGACCGAGGAGAGCCGCACCGCGCGGTCGGGCTCCGGCGGTACCTCAAAAGGGATCTTTTTGGCGGCGAGCGTGCGCTTCGCGCGCACGATGCGCTGCGCGACCGTTGGTTCCGGCACCAGGTAGGCGCGCGCGATCTCGTCGGTGGTCAGGCCGCCGAGCAGGCGAAGCGTCAGCGCCACCCGGGCCTCCGTGGACAGCACCGGGTGACACGCGATGAACATCAGCCGCAGCAGGTCGTCGCCCAGGTCCTCGTCGACCTCGAACTCCGGCTCGACCTGCTGCCGAACCTCCAGGTCCGCGGCGAGGTCTTCCTGCTTGCGCTCCAGGCGCTTGCTGCGGCGGATGTGATCGATCGCGCGATGCTTCGCGGTCGCCATCAGCCACGCGCCGGGATTGTCGGGTATGCCGTCACGCGGCCACTGCTCGAGCGCCGCGACCAGGGCATCCTGCGCCAGCTCCTCAGCGAGCCCCACGTCGTTGACGATCCGGGCGAGCCCCGCGATGATCCGCGCCGACTCGATCCGCCAGACCGCGTCGATGGCCCGATGCGTCTCGACCGCCGTCACCCTGAGGATCCTACGGCGCTGGAGTTGCCGCGGCGGTGGCCTCCGGCGTGACTGCGGGCGCGGAGGTGGGCGCCTCGGTCTCGGAATCGTCCTCACCCTCGGTGGGCTCCGGCGTGGCCGGTGCGCTGGTGGCAGCCTCGCTGGGGCTGGCCGACGGCGACGCCGACTGGGTGGGCGCCGTGGTGCGCCCGGCCGGGCGCCGGGTCGGCGACCCGGCGTCGTCGGTGACGACGGCCTGCGACGACGGCACGTCGCCCGGCCCGGGATTCTCACCGCCACCGCCGTCGTCGTCGGGCAGCAGCGCGATCGCCGCCGCCGCCACCGCGCCGACCAGCAGCGCGCCGCCGAGGGCCCACCATTTCCGGTACCGGCTGCCGGTGTGCGCCGCGGGGAAGGAGGCGGTTGTGGCGGGTCCGCCGGGCCGCGCGGCCGCGCCGGGCACGACGGCGGCGGCGCCGCTTGCGCCGGCGAGGAGCGCGGTGGTCGCGCCGCCGCCCGCTGCCCGCATCGCGTCGGCCAGGGCTTCGGCATTCGGGTACCGGTCTTCGGGCTCCCGCGCCATCGCCCGCGTCACGACGGCGCGCACGCCTTCGGGCACGTCGTCCGGCAGCGGGTCGGGCTCGCCCTCAAGCCGCTGGAGGGCCACCTGGAGCGCGTTCTCGCCCTCGTACGGCGGCCGCCCCGCCAGGCAGTGGTACGCGACCGCACCCAGCGCGTACACGTCGGTGGCCGGCGACAGTGGTTTCTTCGAGACCTGCTCGGGCGCCATGTACAGCGCGGTGCCGATCACCTCGTGGGTCTTGGTGACGCTCCCGGCGGCGGCCGATCGGGCCACCCCGAAGTCCACGAGCACCACGGTGGCGTTGGGCTGGATGAGCAGATTGCCCGGCTTTACGTCGCGATGTACGACGCCCTTGAGGTGCACCGCGTGCAGCGCGGCCGCCGCCTGTGTGACGATCGACACGGTCTCGGCGACGTCGAGCCGCCCGGCCGCCTCGATCCGCTCCGAGAGCGGCTCCCCCTCCACGTACGCCATCACCAGGTAGGTGGTGTCACCCTCGCCGTAGTCGTAGACGCTGACGACGTTCGGATGGTGCAGCCCGGCCAGCGTGCGCGCCTCGGACCGGAAACGCTCGGTGAAACCCGGTTCGGCCACCAGTCCGGGCCGCAGGACCTTGACGGCGACCGCCCGATCGAGCAGCACGTCGGTGGCGCGCCATACCTCGCCCATGCCGCCGGTCGCGACGCGTTCACCCAACCGGTAGCGCTCGCCCAACAGATCTCCGGAATCCACCACCCGTCACCCGTACCCTGATCGGGCACACCTACGCAACTGCAAGGGGTAGGTCACGGCGTCCGCGGATGGGCTCGGCGAGCAGGATGAGCCCGGCGAGCACCACGCACGCCAGCATCGCCCACATCGTGGCGCGTACCCCGATCGTGCTGGCCAGGGCGCCCGCGAGCAGGGCACCGAGCGGGATCGTGCCGTAGTTGACGAGCTGCATGCTGGCGGTCACCCGCCCCAGAAGGTGTGGTGGCGGGTAGGACTGGCGAAAGCTGGCCTTGATGACGTTGCCGGCCACCACGCCCGCCACGAGCACGAACCCGCCGGCCACCACGAAACCGAGGCGGGGCCCGGGGCCACCGAGCGCGATGAGCAGGCCGAACGGCGCCCCGCCCAGCTCGCACAGGATCATGCCGCGGGCGGTGCCGAAGCGCCGGCTGATCGGCGTGGCGACGACCGCACCGGCGACCCCGCCGAGCCCCATGACGGCGATCAGACCGCCGACGGTGCCGGGGCTCACGCCGATGACGCGCGTGAGAAAGACCACCATCACCGCCTGGTACCCGATGAGCCCGATGTTGCTCACCGCGCCAAAGATGGTCAGCACGCGCAGGTACCGGTCGGCGGCGACGAACCGCAACCCTTCGCCGACCTCCCGCAGGGTGTTGGCTTGTCCGCGCCCGGTCACCTTCTCGCGAGTCTCGATCCTCAGTAGACAGATCGCGGAGACGAGGAAGCTCAACGCGTCGCCGAGCAGCCCGGTCACCGCGCCGAAGAGCTGCGCCACGAGCCCGCCGATGCCCGGGCCGACGACCTGCGCGGCCGACTCGCTGCCGTGCAGCTTGGCGTTGGCGGCGGGCAGGGCGGCGGCGGGCAGCAGCACGGGTGGGTACGTCTGGTAGGCGGTCTGGAAGAACACGCCCGCCGCGCCGGTGAGCAGTGCCGCGGCGAGCAGGTGTGCGATGTGGAGCATGCCGAGCCAGGCCGCGACCGGCACGCTGAGCACCACTAGCAGCGCGGCGAGATCACAGACGATCATGACGGTGCGGCGCGGCAGCCGGTCGACCCACACGCCGGCGGGCAGGCCCAGGATCAGCCACGGCAGCCAGGTGGCGGCGGGCAGCATCGCCACCAGAAACGCACTGGCGTCCAATGTGGACACCGCTACGAGAGGCAGCGCCACGCTGGTGATGGTGCTGCCGAGCTTGCTACTGGTCTGGCCGATCCACAACAGACGGAAGTCGCGGCGCACCCCGGGGGTGACCGGAGCGAGGGTGGTGGTCATGCGCCGCCGCCCGCAGCCGGCCCGAAGTCGAGGGAGCGACGCGACCGAGCGCAGGGTCGGCTACAGGGCGGCCCAAGAGGCGCATGACCTGCGCGAGCGTAGCGAGCGCCAATTAGCGCGGTCATGGCCGTGCCGGTACGGCGTAGGCGAACACGAACACCGGCTCGCGCTGCTCACCGTCGTCGGGCAGGTCGCGGTCGGCCCACCGCGCGAATACCGCGAGCACGTCGCGCTCCAGCGCGGCCAACTCGGCCGGCGTGAGGTGGAGCCACTTGTCGGCACTGAAGGCGCTGCTCTGCCACCGGGCCCGTTCCGCCTCGTCGGTCGCGAACCAGGCGCGCACAAGGCCGACGTGGTGGTCGAGGTTGAGCGACTCGGCGGCGCTGGCCACGGCGGCGGTAGCCGGGTCGCCGTCGAAGTCGGCCGTCGTCCAGCGCAGGCCAGCGGAGACCCGCCGCCACCAGCGCTCGCGCCGGTCTCGGGCCAGCTCCGGCGCCTCCTCGATCAGGTCGCACGCGCCGAGCACCTTCAGGTGGTGGCTGACGTTGGCGACCGCCTGGTCGGTGCGCTCGGCGAGCTGGCTGACGGTCTGCGGGCCATAGACCTTCAGCACGTCCATCAGGCGTCGCCGCAAGGGGTGGGACAGGGCGGCCAGCACCCGGGAGTCGGTGACCTGGCGAATTTCCTTCGTCATGGCCTCAATATACAAGAGGTCTTGCGCAACTTCTCTTGTAGATGAGTGCAAGCTGTTGAGAGCGCTCTCTTGACAAGCCGGAAACGAGCAGCCAATCTCTGTGAGAGCGCTCTCAGGTTGATTTCTTCTGACCCAGTACATCGAGAGGGGTCCCTTTCATGGGCATCACATCGCGCGGCCGCCGGTCCGCGGTCACGGCCATGGCCGGATTCGCGGCGGTCGCCGTACTCGCGGCAGCCGCCGGATGCGGCGGTGGCGACGACGAGGCCAGCGGCGACGGCACGATCACGCTGACCGTGGACGTCTTCGGGCAGTTCGGCTACGAAGAGCTCTACAAGGAGTACATGGCCAGCCACCCCAACATCAAGATCGTCGAGCGGGGCACCGGCGCCAACCTCGACGAGTACTCGCCACGGCTCACCCAGTGGCTCGCGGCCGGCAAGGGCGCCGGCGACGTGGTCGCCATCGAAGAGGGCCTGCTCGTCGAGTACAAGGCCAACCCGGGCAACTTCGTCAACCTGCTGGACCACGGCGCAGCCGACCTCAAGCCCAACTTCATGGAATGGAAGTGGAACCAAGGGCTGACCGCCGACGGCAAGCAGCTCATCGGCCTCGGCACCGACGTCGGCGGCATGGCGATGTGCTACCGCAAGGACCTCTTCGAGAAGGCCGGCCTGCCCACCGACCGGGAAGCGGTCTCCAAGCTCTGGCCCACCTGGGCCGACTACGTCAAGGTCGGCGAGCAGTTCAAGGCCAAGAACACCGGCGCCGCGTTCCTCGACGCGGCCACCAACACCTTCAACACGATCGTGCTGCAGACCGCCGGTGACGGCGGTGGCTACACCTACTACGACACCGGCAACAAGCTCGTCGTCGACAGCAACCCGGCCGTCAAGCAGGCGTGGGACACGACGATGGACATCATCGACTCCGGCCTGTCCGGCAAGTACGGCGCCTGGTCCGACGAGTGGGTGGCCGCGTTCAAGCAGGCCAAGTTCGCCACGATCGCCTGCCCTGCCTGGATGACCGGCGTCATCGAAGGCAACGCCGGCGCGGAGGCCTCCGGCAAGTGGGACATCGCCGCCGTGCCCGGCAACGGCGGCAACTGGGGCGGCTCGTTCCTCGCGGTGCCCAAGCAGGGCAAGCACCAGAAGGAAGCCGCCGATCTGGCGAAGTTCCTGACCAGCCCGCAGGGCCAGATCGGCGCGTTCAAGGCCAAGGGCCCACTGCCGTCCTCGCCGCAGGCGCTCGACGACCCAGCCATCACGCAGGCCACCAACGCGTACTTCAGCAACGCGCCGACCGGCCAGATCTTCGCGGCCGGCGCCAAGAGCCTCAAGCCGGTCTACATGGGACCGCGCAACCAGGCGGTCCGCACCGAGGTGGAGAACGCCGTCCGCACGGTCGAACTCGGACAGCGCAACGCCGTCCAGGGCTGGAGCGACGCGGTCGCGGGCGCCAAGAAGGCCGCGGACAAGTAAGTGGCCCTCCACCTGGAAACCCGTGTCGAGCCCGGGGCGGCGGCACCCCGCCCCGGGCACCCACCCCGATTCCGGCTGACCCGGCTGGACATCAAGGCCTCGCCCTACCTGTACATCGCGCCGTTCTTCGTCCTCTTCGGAGTCTTCGGCGCCTACCCGCTCGCGTACACGCTCTGGGTCTCGCTGCACGACTGGGACCTGCTCGCGGAGGACCACCCGTTCGTCGGGCTGGACAACTACACGCAGCTGATGGGCGACGCCGACTTCTGGCACTCGGTGGTCAACACGCTCGGCATCTTCGTCATCTCGACGGTGCCGCAGCTGCTGCTCGCGCTCTGGATCGCCAACCTGCTCAACCGGCAGCTGCGTGCCCGGACGCTCTTCCGGATGGGCATCCTCATCCCGAACATCACGTCCACCGCCGCCGTGGCCATCGTCTTCGGCCAACTCTTCAGCCGCGAGTTCGGCCTCATCAACTGGACACTCGACCTGGTCGGCATCGACGCCATCGACTGGCGCGCCAACCGGTTCGCCTCCTGGGTCGCGGTGTCCACAATGGTCGACTGGCGATGGACCGGGTACAACGCGCTCATCTTCCTGGCCGCCATGCAGGCGATCCCGCGCGACCTGTACGAGTCGGCCGCGATCGACGGCGCGAACGCCGCCCGGCAGTTCTGGTCGATCACCGTGCCGATGCTCCGGCCGACAATCATCTTCTGCATCATCGTGTCGACCATCGGCGGCCTCCAGCTCTTCACCGAACCGCTGCTGTTCAACTCGGGCACCAACCCCATCCGCGGCGGGCCCAGCCGGGAGTCACAGACCATGACCATGTACATGTTCGAGAACGCCTTCGCACCCAACTTCAACTTCGGGTACGGCGGAGCGGTCGCCTGGATGCTCTTCGCCCTCATCGCGATCGTGGCGATCGTCAACGTGGTGCTCATCCGGCGCCTCTCCCGGGGAGGGCGGTGACCATGCGGCTCTGGAGCGGCACCCGCCTTACGTACGCGACGCTGGTCGTCGCGATCCTGATGTCCGCCTTCCCCATCTACTGGATGTTCGTCGTGGCCACCCGGTCCAGCGACACCATGGGCGAGGTGCCGCCGCCGGTGACCCCAGGCGGCAACCTGCCCGGCAACGTCGACCGACTGCTCAGCAACTCCGACGCCCACTTCCTCACCGGCATGCTCAACTCCGCTATCGTCGCCGGCTGCGTCACCGTGTCCGTGGTGTTCTTCTCGTCGCTGGCCGGGTTCGCGTTCGCGAAGCTGCGGTTCCGCGGCTCCAACGCGCTGCTCCTGGTGATCATCGCGACCATGATGGTGCCCACCCAACTCGGCGTCATCCCGCTCTACATGCTGATGACAAAGCTCAACTGGAACGATGAGCTGCAGGCCGTCATCGTGCCCGGGCTAGTCACCGGGTTCGGCGTGTTCATGATGCGCCAGTACGCCAGCCAGGCCGTGTCGAGCGAGCTCATCGAAGCGGCCAGAGTGGACGGTTGCACCACGTTCCGCATCTTCTGGAGCGTGGTCGCCCCAGCGCTCCGGCCGGCCGCCGCGGTGCTCGGCCTACTCACGTTCATGACCACGTGGAACGACTTCCTCTGGCCGTACGCGGTCCTCAACGACCCCCAGAACCCGACGGTCCAGCTCTCCCTGCGCGCCCTGTCCAACGGCTACTACCAGGACATGTCGCAGGTCTTCACCGGCACGGCAATCGCCACACTTCCGCTGCTGCTGGTCTTCATAATCTTCGGTCGCCAGATCATCGGCGGGATCATGGAAGGCGCGGTCAAGGCGTGACCTCACTGTCATTTCCGGACGATTTCGTGTGGGGCGCGGCCACCGCCGCGTATCAAATCGAGGGCGCGGCGCGCGACGACGGTCGTGCTCCGTCCATCTGGGACACCTTTTCGCGTACGCCGGGAAGGGTGGCCGCCGGACACACCGGCGACGTGGCGTGCGACCACTATCACCGGTATCCGGAGGACGTGGCGCTCATGGCCTCGCTCGGGCTGCGGGCGTACCGGTTCTCGGTGTCGTGGCCGCGTATCCAGCCCGACGGCAGCGGGCCCATCAACCCGCGCGGGCTCGACTTCTACGACCGGCTCGTCGACGCGCTGCTGGCCGCCGGCATCGACCCGCTAGTCACCCTCTACCACTGGGACCTGCCACAGTCGCTTGAGGACAATGGCGGCTGGCCCGCGCGCGACACAGCCTACCGGTTCGCCGCCTACGCGAGCGCGGTGTACGGCCGGCTCGGCGACCGGGTGCGCAGCTGGACCACGCTCAACGAGCCATGGTGCGCGGCGTACCTCGGGTACGGCTCGGGAGTGCACGCACCGGGTCGCCAGGACGCGGCGGCCGCGTTCCGCTCGGTACACCATCTGCTGCTGGCGCACGGCCTGGCGGCCACCGCGCTGCGAGCCGGCGGCGCCGGCACCGTCGCGATAACGCTGAACCCGGCGGCGGTCCTCCCCGCCGACCCGGCCAGCGAAGCCGACGCGCACGCCGTCCGGATGGTCGACGGCCTGCACAACCGGGTCTTCCTCGACCCGCTACTGGCCGGCGGCTACCCGCCGGACGTCCTGGCGCACATCGAGCGGTTCACCGACCTGTCGCACGTGCACGAGGGCGACGAAAAGACCATCGGCGCGCCGATCGACGTGCTCGGCGTCAACTACTACTCCCCGACGTACGTGGCGGCGCGGTCGGGCGCTCCCGGCGGCGGCGGCGCGTACCCGGGCACCGAAGACATCCACTTCCTGCCGCCCAGCGGGCCGGTCACCGGGATGGGCTGGCAGATCGAGCCGTCCGCGCTGACCACGCTGCTGGTGCGGCTGCACACCGACTACCCCGGCACCCCACTGATGATCACGGAGAATGGGGCGGCCTTCGACGACACCGGCCCCGACCACGACCGGATCTCCTATCTGGACGGTCACCTGCGCGCGGTGCACGCGGCCATCGCGCAAGGGGTGGACGTGCGCGGGTACCTGGTGTGGTCGCTGCTGGACAACTTCGAGTGGCACGACGGCTACGCCAAACGCTTCGGCATCATCCACGTCGACTACGAAACCCAACGCCGCACGCTAAAACACAGCGCGCTGTGGTACCGCGACGTAATCACCCGAGCCTCCCTCCCCGCGTAACCCCATCGCCCGCCGCCCGCGCCGCCCGTGGCGCGCCGTCCTTGCGACGCCCGCACCCCCTGCGGCGCCACCCGCGACGCGCCGCCTCCGCGGCGCTCGCGCCGCCCTCCGTCCGTCGATCAAGGGCGAATGCACGTGGTTGGATCTCTTTTCCACGTGCGTTTGCCCTTGATCGACGAGATCTTCCTCGATCGCCGTCTCGGCCACGGGCGGCGAGCGCCAAGGCCGCGTGCGGCAGCTGCCAGGACCGGGTGCGTCAGGCGCCAAGACCGCGTGCGGCGAGCATCGGGGCCGCGGGCGGCAGGCGCCGAGGCCGCGGCGGGCGGCGAGGGCTGCCGAGCGGCGTCGCATCAGGGGCGATGCCGCTCTTTCGGGGAAAGAGCGGCGTCGCCGTGCCCTTGAGGCCGCGATATCGCCGAAGTCGCGGTCGCGGATCTGATCATCGGCGATCGGCGTCCTTTCAAAGGCGGCTACTCGCCACAAACGCCGCCGCCTCCCCGCCGCTGTGGGCGCTACGCCGACGCGCGATGGCGCCGTCCAGCCGCCGCACAGCCCGCCGCTAGGGCGGGCAACCTTGACCGCCGATCAAGGAGATCTCCATCGATCAAGGGCAAATGCACGCGGAAAAGAGATCCAACCACGTGCATTTGCCCTTGATCGACGGCTGGGGGCGGCGCCGGCGCGGTGCCCACCAGGGCGGGGTCAGCGCCTCCGCTCCCGAACTGGCGCGCACCACCCGGTACTCCTGCCCGTAGCGACGCCGAACATCGCGCGCGACCGCACGGGACACCGCGGGGTCGTCGTCGACGGTCACGATCGCTGGGTTGGCCATTGCCCAATCAAAGCACGCGCTGGGCCCCCGCCGACCAGCTCGCGATTACATGATCAACCGCTGGCCGGATACGCTCGCGCGCCTCCGCCCACGACACGCCCGCCATGAGCAGCGTGTCGTACTCGGTGTCCTGGTGCCGCACGGACGCGACCACGGCCCGGCGCAGCGCCTCGTCGTCGAGCGCCCGCCCCGCCGCGCTGCGCCCGACCCGTCCGCTGCCGCGCTCCCCGGTGTGCCGGGCGATGGCTTCGGCACGCTTGGGTGGGCAGCCGGGGAAGAGCTGGCCGATCCGCTCCGCCATCCGGGCCTGGAGCTCCAGGTCCGCCGAGGCTCGGCGTTCGCGGTCGCGTTCGCGCCGCCGCAGCCGCGCCTCCTCGTCGCCGAGGCACTGCTCCTCGGCCGCCGCCAGCGCGTCCGCCTCGACCAGCACGCCCTGCCGCTCGTACCGCTTGCGGCTGCGGCTGAAGCGCACGACGACCGCCGACAGCCCGCTGCCCTTCTTCGCCCGCCGGGTCAGCGCCGCGTCACCCGCCGGCAGGTACACCAGGTGGTCGAGGTCCACACAGGACAGGCAGTGCGGCTTGCCGTCCGCCATGACGAGCAGCTCGGCGGGGCCGTGGCAGATGCCGCACGTGCGATCCTTGACCGGCCAGATGACGACCAACTCGTTTTCCGGAGGCACGCGATAAAGGGTAACGACGAGGTGGCGGCGCTACGGAATCTGATCCGATCGTCGCCCTGGCACATGCGGGTGCTCGCGACGGTGCGAACGGTGGGACTGCCGGACGCCTGGGTGGGGGCCGGCGTGATACGCGACCTGGTCTGGGGCGAGCTGTACGGCAGCGGCTTCCAGCCGTCCGCGGTGCGCGACGTCGACGTGGCGTACTTCGACCCGGACGACCTCCGTCGCGAACGCGATGACCGGGCGACGCGGGAACTATGCGACGCCTGGCCCGGTCAGCCGTGGGAGGCGAAGAACCAGGCTGCCGTGCACACCTGGTATGAGGCGAAGTTCGGCGACCCGGTGGCGCCGCTGCGCTCGGTCGCCGAGGCGATCGCGACGTGGCCGGAGACGGCGACGACGGTCGGGGTACGGCTGGACGAGTCGGGCGAGATCCAGGTGCTGGCCCCGTTGGGACTGGAGGACCTCATGGGCGGCGTCTGGCGGCGCAACCCGGTGCGGATCAGCCTGGAGCGGTCACTGGAGCGGCTGGCTCGCCACCGCCCCGCCGACCGCTGGCCAGGCGTCCAGGTGATCCCCCCGACCTGAGCTCAGACGGTGACCACAGGGCCGAGGTCGGCGGCTGTCAGGTCGGCGTGGATCTTTTCGGCGTCGCCCTCCACCACCAGGGTCAGGGCGCCCGGCTGGAGGTGGTCGGCAGCCGCCTTGGAGACCGTGTCGACGTCGGCCGCGAGCAGGGCGGCGCGCAGCGTGGCGTGGTAGTCGTCGGGCAGGTCGTGCACAACCAGGGTCGCCAGGGCCCCGGCGATCGCTCCCGAGGTCTGCAGCTCGACCGAGAGCTGCCCGGCCCGCCACGAGCGCGCCACCGCCAACTCCTCCTCGGTCACGCCGCCGGCCTGGGTGCGGGCGATCTCGCCGACGGTGTCGACCAGGGCGGGCGCGGTCACCGCGGTCTGCACCGCCGAGCTGACCACGAACCGCCCGAACCGCCGCGACTGCCCAAACTCGCTCCGGATGCCATAGGTGTACCCGCGCACCTCGCGGATCAGGTGGTTGAGCCGCGACGTGAACGCGCCGCCCAGCACGGTCGCGGCCAGCGCCATCGGCACGTAGTCGGGGTGCGAGCGGTGCGGCGCGGCATGCCCGAGGCGCAGCGTGGATTGCACGGAACCGGGCCGGTCGACCAGGATGATCCGGCGCTCGGGGCGCGGCGTCACAGGCAGCGGGTCGCCGGCTCCGGCGACGGGTGCGCCCGTGCCCGCGAACACGGCGGCGCCGAGCGCGTCGATGTCGAGACGGTCCAGGTCACCGGCCACGAGCAGGGTGCCCGGCTGGCCGAACCACTCGCGGTGGAAGCCCACCGCGTCGTCGACCGTGACGGCCGCCACCGAGTCCGGGTCGCCGTGCAGCGGACGGCCGTGCCGCTGGTCGATGCCGAAGAGGTCGGCCCGCAGGGCGGCGTCTGCACGCGGACCGGGCTCGGCCCAGTCCATGCGCAGGGCGGTCACCTCGTCGTCGCGTACCCGCGCCACGTCGGCCGGGTCGAGCCGGGGCGTGCGGGCGGCCTCGGCGAGCAGCGCCACCGCGTCCGGCAGCCGCTCGGCCGGCGCCTGCACGCCGACCCGGAACGAGTCCCAGTCCACAGTGGTGAAAAGCTCGGCGCCGAGGCCCTCCAGCGCCAGCGCGTAGGCGGCCGAGTCTCGTGTCGCCGTACCCTCCTCAAGGGACTTGGCCACGACGGCACCGACGCCTTCGCGGCCGGCGGGCTCGCGGCCGGCTCCGGCGTCGAGGAGCAGGACGGCGACGGCGAGTGCCTGGCCGGGGAGGTGCGCCGCGACGACGCCGTCGCGGCGGATGACCTCGGGAAACCGGTACGGCCGGGCCGCACCCGGCCCCGGACGCTCGCTGATCAAGGTGTGAGGTCCCCGCGGAGAGGTGGAGCGCAGCGGAGCGTCTTCGTGAGGTGCGTTCATGCCGGCTCCTCGGGCAGGTAGGAAAGGGTGACGCGGGTCTCGGGGTGGAGCGCTTCCGAGGCGACGGCCGCCACCTCGTCGAGCGTGACGGCCTGCCACGCCGGCAGCCGCTCCCCAGCGCGGGCCGGATCGCCGAACTGGGTCGCGTACCGGCTCAGCGCGTCGGCTCGTCCAGCCACAGTGGACACCTGCCGCCACCACGCGGTGGCGAGCAACGCCTTGGCGCGGTCCAACTCCTCGGCGGTGATGCCGGCGGCCAGCTCGTCGACGACCTCGACCAGCCCGGCCTCCAGCGCCGCCGCGTCGACACCGTCGCGCGCGGTCGCCGTGACGATCAGCGGCGCGGGCGCGTGGGCCAGATCGACGCCGTACGCCGAGACGTAGTCGGGCTGCGCGAGGCGCGCCCCGTCGGCGAGGCGCTGGTACAGCCGGCTGCCCCGACCGTTGCCCAACGCGGTGGCGAGCACCGTCACCGCGTCGTACTCGCGGCTGCCGAACGGGTACGTCCGGTGCGCCAGATAGATACGCGGGGCGGGCACGTCGGCGGTCACGGTCTCGCGCACCGGGGCGGTCACGGACGGCGGCCGTGTGCCGTCCGGCGCGGCCGGGATGTCGTCGCGCGGCGGCAGCCCACCGAAGTACTTGTCGGCCAGCGCGAACACCTCCGCCGCCGGGGCGTCGCCGACCACCGACAGCACCGCGTTGTTCGGCGCGTAGTAGGTGGTGTGGAACGCCTGGAACGTCGCCAGGTCGGCGGCGTTCAGGTCGGCCATCGACCCGATGGTGGCGTGGTGGTACGGGTGGCCGGGTGGATACAGCAGCGGCAGCAGGCGCAGCCAGGCGTCGCCGTAGGGCACGTTCTCGTACCGCTGGCGGCGCTCGTTCTTGACCACCTCGCGCTGGTTGTCGAGCGTCTCCTGGGTGAGCGCCGGCACCAGGCCGCCCATCCGGTCGGCTTCGAGCCACAGCGCCAGCTCGAGGTGCTCGGCCGGCACGGTCTCGAAGTAGTTGGTGCGATCCGGATTCGTGGTGGCGTTGAGCGAGCCGCCTGAGCCTTGGATCAGTCGCATGTGCTCGGTCTTCGGCACGTGCACCGAGCCCTCGAACATCAGGTGCTCGAAGAGGTGCGCGAAACCGGTCTGGCCCTCGGGCTCGTGGCGCGAGCCGACGTCGTACCAGAGGTTGACGGCCACGACGGGGGCGGTGCGGTCTTCGCTGACGACGACGCGCATGCCGTTGTCGAGGCGGGCGGTCTCGATGGGCCACGGGAAACCGGTCGGCGACATGGGCACGACGGTATCGGATCTCGCTGGCCACCGGCCTGCGGCCTCGCTGGCCGCACTTCGGACACATCGGCGCGTCCGAATATTCCGCCCGAATAGGTGTTACGCCCCGATCAGCACCGCTTCTACCGTCATTGTACGGATCTTGAGTTGCGCCACCTCCGGTTGATCTGCGCCATCGCGGACACCCGGCGGCGTGACCAAGGCCACCGCCACCCTCGACCTCGCCCAGACGGCGGTCACCACACAGCTCAGCCGCATCGAACGCAGCCTCGGCGGCGCCCTCTTCGACCGCCCACTACGCCACCTGGCTGCGCGCCCACCCGTCGTTCGGCCCTGCCTGAACCGGCAAACGGCTTGATCATGGTGGGATACTGCGAAACATGCTGTGTGAGCCATATCTGCTTGATCCGCAGCCGGACGGGATACACGTGGTCTGGCACACAGAGCGGCCCGGCTCCAGCCACGTGGTCCTGGTGGGCCCGGGCGTTCCGGCGCTGAGCGACGACGAGGCGGTCCGTGCCGCCACCGGTGCGGCTGGCGAGGGCGACGGCTGGCGGCGGTTCACCGCCACGACCGCTCCGCTGTCGCGTACCCGGGAAGACAGCGAGTCGTCCGTGCCCGGCCGCACCTACACCGCGCCGACGCGGCGGCCCGTGTACCGGCAGCTCGCGGTCGTCGAAGGCCTCGCGCCCGGACGGACGCCGTACCGAGTGGTGTCCGATGGGATCGTCACGGCGGCGTACAGCCTCGCGCCCGCTGCGCCGGCCGACCAGCCCGTGCGGCTGCTCCTGACCAGTGACCACCAGCTCAAGCCGATGGTGCCGGCCAACCTCGCGAGGGCGGCCGAGACGGCCGGCGTCGCGCTCGACGGCGTCCTCATGGCCGGCGACATGGTGAACGTTCCGGACCGGGCGACCGAATGGTTCGACAGCACGGCCGAGACGCCGTTCTTCGCCAGCTTCGCGGGCATCCTGCAGCACTCCCCCATCTACCCGACAATCGGCAACCACGAGGTGATGGGGCGCTGGTCGGAGACGGCAACCCTGGACGATCAGTTCAACGACCCGCAGCCGGGCGCCTGGGACGTCACCACCTACGAAGAGCTGTTTCCTGTACCGGCCAGCGCGGCCGGCGGGCCCCGGTGGTGGTCGCGGACGATCGGCGACGTGCACGTGATCTGCCTGTTCGCCACGCACGTGTGGCGCTCGCCCGAGTTGGTGGGCCGGGGCAAGTTCCAGGAGGCGCTGGAAGACGTCGACGATCCCGACCGGTGGGGATACGGGCAGTTCATCTTCGAGCCGATCGGGCGGGGTTCTCCGCAGTACGAGTGGCTGGTCGCCGAGCTGGCGGCGCCGCAGTTCCGGTCCGCCCGGTACCGGGTCGTGATGTTTCACCATCCCAGTCACGGGTTGGGGCAGCACTCGGTGCCGCCGTTCACCGACCCGGTGCAGGTGCGCGACGGCAAGGAGATCCGATACGAGTACCCGCTCGCCGGCGACTACATCCTGCGCGACATCGAGCCGCTACTTTCGGACGCCGGGGTCCACCTGGTCCTGAATGGACACTCGCACGTGTGGAACCGGTTCCGGAACGCGGCGGGCGTGCACTGGCTGGAGACGTCGAACGTGGGCAACAGCTACGGCGCGTACGACGTGACCTCCGGGTTGGCGCGGCGCTACCCGGAGGGGTACGTGCGGCAGGGCGACCCGGGTGGACTGGCACCGATCGTGCCGACCGTGGCGCCGCTGACCGGTCCCGACGGCACGCCGCTGCCGTTCGTGGCGAGTAACGAGGTCACGGTCTTCTCGGTGCTGGACTCGGCGGCCGGCGTGGTCCGCTCGTACCGCTACGACACCAGCGACCCCGACGCGCAGGTCGTGCTGTTCGACGAGTTCCCCCTGGCCTGACGGCCGCCGCCGCGTGCGCGACCCAACGACCGCGCGCGACCCAACGACCGCGTGCGCGACCCGCGCCGATCAAGGGAGACCCCACCGATCATGGGCAAACGCACGCGGATCTGAGATCGAACCACGTGCGTTTGCCCTTGATCGACGAGGAGGGGCGGCGGGCGGCGGGCGGCGGGCGGCACGCCGAGGCGCGGAGGCGGCGGGCGGCCGCTATGACAGGCGGGAGATGATCAGGTCGCGTACCGTCTTGGCGTCGGCCTGGCCGCGAGTGGCCTTCATGACCGCGCCCACCAGGACGCCAGCCGCGGCCACCTTGCCCTCGCGGATCTTCTCGGCGACGTCCGGGTTGGCGGCGATGGCCTCGTCGACGGCGGCGGTGAGCGCGCCCGTGTCCGACACGACACCCAGCCCCCGCGCGGTCATGATCTCCGTCGGGGTGCCCTCGCCGGCGATCACGCCCTCCAGCACCGTACGCGCCAGCTTGTCGTTGAGCTTGCCCTCGTCGACCAGCCGCTGGAGCTCGGCCACGTGCGCGGGCGTCGCACCGACGGCGGCCAGCTCGATGCCGGCCTCGTTGGCGCGCCGGGCCAGCTCGCCGAGCCACCACTTGCGGGCGCCCTCCGGCGTCGTGCCGGCGGCGATCGTCAGCTCGATCAGCTCGACCGCGCCAGCGTTGACGACGGACTGCATGTCGAGGTCGGACAGGCCCCACTCGGTCTGCAGCCGCTTGCGGTGCAGGCGCGGCAGCTCGGGCAGGGTCGCACGCAGGGTGTCGACCCATGCCGCGTCCGGCGCGAGCGGCACCAGGTCGGGCTCTGGGAAGTACCGGTAGTCGGTGGCTGTCTCTTTGGAACGGCCGGACGTGGTGTCGCCGGTGTCCTCGTGGAAGTGCCGGGTCTCCTGGATGATCCGGCCGCCCGCGTCGAGCACCGACGCCTGACGGATGATCTCGGACCGTACCGCCCGCTCGACCGAGCGCAGTGAGTTGACGTTTTTGGTCTCGGTGCGAGTGCCCCAGTCGTTCCCGGGAAGGTTCAGGGACGTGTTGACGTCACACCGCAGCGACCCCTGCTCCATCCGGACGTCCGACACGTCGAGCGAACGGATGACGTCACGCAGCTCGGTGACGTAGGCCCGGGCCACGATGGGGGCAAGAGCGCCCGTGCCGGGAATCGGCTTCGTGACGATCTCGACCAGCGGGATGCCGGCACGGTTGTAGTCCACAAGGGACTCCGTCGCGCCGTGGATGCGACCCGTCGCGCCGCCCACGTGGAGCGTCTTGCCGGTGTCTTCCTCCAGGTGCACCCGCTCGATGCCGATCCGCACCAGCTCGCCGTCGACCTCGACGTCGAGCCACCCGTCGGTGCACAGCGGCTCGTCGTACTGGCTGATCTGGTAGTTCTTCGGCATGTCCGGGTAGAAGTAGTTCTTCCGCGCGAAGCGGCACCAGGTCGCGATCGTGCAGTTGAGCGCCAGTCCGATGCGGATGGTCGCCTCGATGGCAGCCTTGTTGGCCACCGGCAGCGAACCGGGCAGGCCAAGGCACACCGGGCAGATGCGCGTGTTGGGCTGACCGCCGAAGTCGGTCGGGCAGCCGCAGAACATCTTCGTGTTCGTGCCCAGCTCGACGTGCGTCTCCAGGCCGATCACCGGCTCGTAGCGCGTGACCACGTCGTCGTAGGGCGGAAGAGTGACGGTCATGACAGCTCCCCAGGGGTCAGCGTGCCGATGGCGGACTCCAGCGCGGCGGCCACGCGGTACATGCGGTCGTCAGCCAGCGTCGGTGCCGCGATCTGCAGGCCGACCGGCAGACCCTCGGACAGTCCACACGGGACGGAGATGCCCGGGCCGCCGTACAGGTTGGCCGGGATCGTGTAGAGGTCGGCGAGGTACATCTGGTACGGGTCGGCGGTGCGGGCGCCGAGCGGGAACGCCACGAACGGCGTCGTCGGCGAGATCAGCACGTCGACCTGCTCGAACGCACTCGTGAAGTCGCGCGTGATCAGGGTGCGGACCTTCTGCGCCTGCCCGTAGTAGGCGTCGTAGTACCCACTGGAGAGCGCGTACGTGCCGATCATGATGCGCCGCTTGACCTCGGGACCGAATCCTGACTCGCGGGTCAGCGACATGACCTCTTCGAGCGCCTTGGCACCGTCGTCGCCAACCCGGAGTCCATATCGGACACCATCGAATCGGGCCAGGTTGGACGAGCACTCACTCGGCGCGATCAAGTAGTAGGCCGGTAGCGCGTACTGGAAGTTCGGGCAGGAGATCTCGACGACCTCGGCACCCAGCTTGGTGAGCGCGTCGACCGCGTCGCGGAACGCCGCCATCACACCCGGCTCGGCGCCCTCACCGGCGAACTCGCGCACCAGACCCAGCCTGACGCCGGTCAGGTCGCCGCTCGCCCCGCGCCGGGCGGCGCCGACCACGTCGGGGACGGGCTGCGGGATCGACGTGGAGTCGCGCGGATCGTGCCCGGCGAGCACCGCGTGCAGCAGGGCGGCGTCTTCGACGGTACGCGCACAGGGGCCCGGAGTGTCCAGAGAGGACGAGAACGCGATGAGGCCGTAGCGGGAGGTGCCACCGTACGTGGGCTTCGCGCCGACGGTACCCGTGACGGCTGCTGGCTGGCGGATGGAGCCGCCGGTGTCGGTGCCGACGGCGAGCGGCGCCTCGTAGGCGGCGAGAGCCGCCGCGCTTCCCCCACCGGAACCGCCCGGGATGCGGCGCAGGTCCCACGGGTTGTACGTGGGGCCGTAGGCCGAATACTCGGTCGACGAGCCCATGGCGAATTCGTCGAGGTTCGTCTTGCCGAGCATGACCAGCCCGGCGTCACGCATGCGCGACACGATCGTGGCGTCGTACGGCGGGCGCCAGCCCTCAAGGATCTTGGAGGCGGCGGTGCTCGGCACGCCCTTCGTGGCGATGATGTCCTTCACCGCGACCGGCACGCCGGCCAGCGGCCCCAGCGCCTCGCCAGCGGCGCGGCGCTCGTCGACCGCGGTCGCCGCGGCCAGCGCGCCCTCCGCGTCGACGTGCAGGAACGCGTGCACCCGGTCGTCGACCGCCGCGATCCGGTCGAGGTGGGCCTGGGTGATCTCGGTGGCGGAGGCGTCGCCGCTGGCGACGAGCGCCGCGATCTCCGTCGCGGTCAAGTGAATGAGGTCGCTCACGCTGCGCTCTCCTTTAGGTTCGCTCGCTCGCTCACGCTTCCTCCAGAATTCGCGGCACCCGGAACCGCCCCTCCTCGGCGTCTGGCGCGCCGGCCAGGGCCTCCTCCGGCGTGAGGCAGGGCTGCACGACGTCGTCCCGCAGCACGTTGGTCAGCGGGACGGAGTGGGACGTCGGCGGGATGTCCTCGGCGACCACCTCACCGACCCGGGCGACCGCCTGGAGGATGACGTCGAGCTGGCCCGCGAACAGGTCGATTTCCTGATCCGTGACGGCGAGCCGCGACAGGCGCGCGAGGTGCGCGACCTCCTCGCGGGAGATGGCGGCCATGAAAATGCCCCCTTCGGTGCGTGATGGGTATCGCGCAGCGAGTCTATTTGTCACGCTCCGCAGCCCCGCGCCCGGCTCCCTACCTTCCGACTGGGCGGACCGCGCGATAGCGGGAGAGCCAGTCGACCAACTCGTCGGCCGGCATCGGGCGGGCGTAGAACCAGCCCTGCGCCACGTGGCAGCCGGCCGCGTGCAGCAGCCGCCAGGTGCGCTCGTCCTCGACACCCTCGGCGACCACCCGCAGGCCCAGCGCCCCGGCTAGCTCGATCACCGAGCGCACGATCGCCGCGTCGTCGGCGTCGGTCGCCATGCCGAGCACGAACGACCGGTCGACCTTGACCTCGGCGAGCGGCAGCCGGCGCAGGTGCTGCATCGAGGAGTACCCGGTGCCGAAGTCGTCGAGCGCGATCGCGACCCCGATCTGGTCGAGCCGGGCGATCGTGGCCAGCACCCGCCGCGGGTCGGCCATCAGCGCACCCTCGGTGATCTCCAGTTGCAGCCGTTCGGGTGACAGCCCGTAGCGAGCGAGCCGGTCTGCGATCTGGTCGGCGATCTCGCCGGTGTGCAGGTCACGGACGCTGACGTTGAGGGCCGCCCGCAGGTGCAGCCCCGCAGCCGACCACTTGGCGATCTGCTCGACTACGTCGTCGACCACCCGGCGGGTGAGCAGGCGCATCACCGCGCTCTGCTCGGCCACCCGGATCAGCTCCTCCGGGTCGACCATGCCCCGCGCCGGGTGCCGCCAGCGCAGCAGCGCCTCGACGCCGACCACCTCGCCGGTCTCGATGGCGATCTGTGGCTGGTAGTACATGGCGATCTGGTCGCCGTCGGGCGACTCCAGCGTCCGGCGCAGGTCGGCGAGCAGGCTCAGCCGCTCCGGCGAGTTGTGGTCGGAGTCGGGTGAGTAGACGGCCACCTCGTCCCCGCGGTGCTTGGCGTCGTACATCGCCACGTCGGCGTGGCGCAGCAGGGTCGCGAAGTCTTCGCCGTGGTCCGGGTACAGGGCGATGCCCATCGAGCCGGCCACGTCGAGGGGCAGGCCGTCGAGCGATACCGGCTCGGCGAGCGCTGCGACGACGGTGCTGGCGAGCACGCGGGCGGCGTCGACGCTTTCGAGCCGGGTCGCGAGGATGGCGAACTCGTCGCCGCCCAGCCGCGCCACCACGTCACCGGGGCGCACCGCCGCCTCCAGCCGGCTGCCCACCTGCACGAGCAGCCGGTCGCCGACCGCGTGCCCGAGCGCGTCGTTGACCCGCTTGAAGTGGTCGAGGTCGAGCACGAGCAGCGCGAGGTGCCGGTCGGCGTCGCCACGGGCGGCCCGCTCGGCGTGTGCGGGCACCTGGTCGGCCACCTCGGCCAGCAGCGCCTTGCGGTTGGCGAGACCGGTGAGCGGGTCGAGCCGCCCGATCTGGTCCTGCTCGGCCGAGAGCCGCGCCATCCGGTACACCGCGTAGAGCGGCACCACGACGAGCGGGATCAGGGCCGCGCTGGTCTGCGCCGCGGCGAGCAGCACCGGGCTGAGCAGCAGCAACGATCCGGTCGAAAGCGACTCGAACGCGAGCCCGAGCACGAAGGTCGGCCACCACCGGCCGCCGAACCGGAGCCGCACGGCGACCGTGACCGAGCCGTACTTCACCAGGAACCAGGCCACACCGGCGAGGGCGAAGACCGCCACGTCTCTCCACGCTGGACGGCCGCCGTCGGCCAGCCGGGTGACCGCGTACGCCGCGGTGAGCGCCAGGGCGTACTGGCTGGTGTTGAAGATCGCACGCCATGGCCGGTGCCGCATCCGCCAGGCCGACACGGTGACGGCGGCGGCCTGTACGGCGATCGCCTCGCCCAGCCCCCAGCCCAGCATGATGGCGAAGGTGAAGCAGATCGACGGGAAAACCGCTGAACTCTGCCTGCGCCCGGGTGGCGTGAACGGGCGCGCGTCGACGAGCACCGCAAGGCCTGCCATCAGCCAGAACGCGGCCGGCAGGTCTGACAGCTCCGCCGGGATGCGGGCCAGGACGGGGGCACATACGAGGGCGGCCACCACGGTGACCGCCCACACAAAGCCGAAAAACGGCACACGTCGATCGGGGGGAACGGAGTTCCGCAGCGCCGCGGCCTCCATGCGACCCTCCCGCCGTATTTGTACTGAACCGCAACCACCCTACGAGCGGCGCCGTCGCGGCATGGGGTCCTTCAGCCGGAGTCGTGACTAACTTGAGACCTCACCCACTTGCGCCACCTCGCGGGCGGCATCGGGCCCCTGATCAAGCAACACCTGGAACCCCGCATCGTCGAGCACCGGCACCTTGAGTGAGACGGCCTTGTCGTATTTGGATCCTGGGTTGTCGCCGACCACGACGAAACCGGTCTTCTTCGACACCGAGCCGCTCACCTTGCCACCGCGCGTCGTGATCTCCTCAGTGGCCTGATCACGCGAGTACGTCGATAGGGTGCCGGTGACCACGACGGTCACCCCTTCGAGTGGACGCGGCCCCTCGTCTGTGCGCTCCTCGGCAAGACGCACACCAGCGTCCCGCCACTTTTCGACCACCTCGTTGTGCCACTCGACCGTGAACCACTCCTTGAGGCTCTCGGCGATCGTCGGGCCGACCCCGTCGACGGCAGCCAGCTCCTCCTGGCTGGCCTCTTTGATGGCGTCGAGCGAGAGGAAGTGCCTAGCGAGATCCTGTGCGGCGGTGGGGCCGACGTGCCGGATCGACAGCGCCACCAGCACCCGCCACAGCGGCTGCCGCTTGGCCTTTTCAAGCTGCGCGAGCAGCTTTTCCGAGTTGGTGGTGAGCGTGCCGTCCTTCTTACGGAAGAAGTCGGCCTTGCCCAGCTTTTCGGCGTCGAGCGCGAAGAGGTCGCCCTCGTCCTTGATCACACCGGACTCCAGCAGCGCGCTCGCCGCCTTGAAGCCCAGCACCTCGATGTCGAACGCGCCGCGCCCCGCCAGGTGAAACACCCGCTCGCGCAACTGGGCGGGGCAGGACCTGGTGTTGGGGCAGCGGATGTCGACGTCGCTCTCCTTCGCCGGCGCCAGCGGGGTGCCGCACGTCGGGCAGTTCTCCGGCATCACGAACGCCTTCGCGTCGGGCGGGCGCAGCTCGACCACCGGCCCGAGCACCTCGGGGATCACGTCACCGGCCTTGCGGATCACCACCGTGTCGCCGATGAGCACGCCCTTACGCTCGACCTCGCGCGCGTTGTGCAGCGTCGCCTGCGCCACCGTCGAGCCGGCCACCCGCACCGGCTCCAGCACCGCGAACGGGGTCACCCGGCCGGTGCGCCCCACGTTGACCTCGATGCCGAGCAGCTTGGTGTTGACCTCCTCCGGCGGGTACTTGAAGGCGATCGCCCAGCGCGGCGCCCGGCTGGTCGAGCCGAGCCGGCCCTGGATCGCCACCGGATCGACCTTGACCACCACGCCGTCGATCTCGTGCTCGACGTCGTGCCGGTGCTCGGCGTAGTAGGCGATGTAGTCCCGGACCCCGGCCAGGTCGGACTTGAGCTGCCAGCGGTCGCTCACTGGCAGGCCCCAGGCGCGCATCACCTCGTACGCCTCGTGCTGCGCCGACGGCTGGAAGCCGCGCCGGGCGCCGATGCCGTGCACGACCATGCGCAGCCCGCGGGACGCGGTGATGCGCGGATCCTTCTGCCGCAGGCTCCCCGCCGCCGCGTTGCGCGGGTTGGCGAACGGCGGCTTGCCCTGCTCGACCAGGCCCGCGTTGAGATCGGCGAACGCGGACACCGGGAAATACACCTCGCCGCGCACCTCGACGAGGTCGGGCACGTGGTCGCCGGTCAACTGCTCGGGCACCTCGCGGATCGTGCGCACATTGTTGGTGACGTCTTCGCCGGTGCGGCCGTCGCCCCGGGTGGCCCCCCGCACCAGCCGCCCGCCCTCGTAGGTCAGGTTGATCGCCAGGCCGTCGACCTTGAGCTCGCACAGGTAGGGCACCTGCTCACCCGCGTCGCGCTCGACCCGCTCGGCCCAGGCCGCCAGCTCCTCGTCGTCGAACACGTTGTCGAGCGACATCATCCGCTCGGCGTGCTCGACCGGCGTGAACAGCGTGGAGAACGTGCCACCGACCCGCTGGGTGGGCGAATCGGGCGTGCGAAGCGCCGGATACTCCTCTTCGAGGGCCTCCAGCTCGCGCAGCAGCCGGTCGAAATCCGCGTCGGACACCGTGGGCGCGTCGAGCACGTAGTAGCGGTACTGATGGTCGGACACCTCGGCGCTGAGCGCGGCATGCCGCTCACGCGCGTCGGACGGCGGCTCGGCCCCCGCCGCCGCGACCTGCTCGGGGGTCACCTGCTCGGGGGTCACCTGCTCGGCGGTCACCTGCTGGATGGCTTCCTCAGACACACAAGCACCGTAACCAGCAGGTACGACCTTCCGCTCCCCGCCGCGCCCTCTCCGTGATCAGGCTGGCACCGGCGGCAGGGACGCCACCGCCGCAGCCACCTGGGCCTCGGGCAGCTCGTGGTCGACCAGCTCTCCGGCCAGGTACGCGCCATAGGCGGCCAGGTCCAGATGCCCGTGCCCGCACGGCGCGGTCATTCGCATGGATCAAGGGCGAACGCACGTGGAAAAGAGATCGGACCACGTGCGTTCGCCCTTGATCGACCAGAAAGCGGGGCTAGGAAGCGGCGGCGTCGGCTAGGCGGAGAGTGGCCTCGCGGACTGCCTTCAGCGTTGCGCGCGCCGCTGCCGGGGAGGCGTTGGCCAGGCCGCAGGTCGGGGTGACGACCACCTGGGCGGGGAGCCCCGCCAGGGGGAAGCCCAGGCGTTGCCACAGCTCGCGTACCCGGTCAGCCACCGCCGCGGACGGCGAGGCGCCGGCGGACGCCGCACGCGAGGCGACGCCGGCGAAGAGGCCGAGGCCGGCGTCGAGCGCCTCGCCCAGGGGATCGAGCTTTTCGAGCAGGTCGAGGTCGAGTGCCACGGCGGCGGCGCCGCTCGACCGGACCACATCGAGGGGTACGTCGGGCGCGCAGCAATGGATCACGACGGGTGCCCCGACCGCCTCGATCACGGTGCGCAGGGCGGTCGCCGCAGTGGACGTCTCGACCCGGCGGTAGGTGTACAGGCCGCTCTCGGTCGGTATGTGCCCGGCGAGCGCGGCCGGCAGGGACGGTTCGTCGACCTGGAGCACGACGGTGGCGCGGGGCAACCGGCGGCGTACGTCGGCGACGTGGGCGCGGAGCCCCTCGGCGAGCGACTCGGTAAGGTCGCGTACCGCGCCGTGGTCACGCATGATGCGGCCACCGATGGCCAGGTCGACACCGGCGGCGAGGGTGTACGGGCCGGCCGCCTGGATCTTGAAGGTGCCCGTGAAGTCGCCGGCCTGCTCGGTCATCTCGTCGAGGTCGCGCTCCACCAGGTCGAGCGCGCGTCGCAGGTCATGCCCGGGGCGCGCGGCGACCCGCCACCGCCCCGCGTACAGCTCGACGGGCAGTTCGACGAGGAAGGCCGCGCCCCTGCCGATGATTTCGGCGCCCGGGCCGCGCGCCGGAAGCTCGGGCAGGTGCGGCAGGTCAGGCAGCTCGCCGAGCACGATTCGCTGGGATTCGGCGATGTCGGTGCCGGGCAGCGAACCGATGCCGGTGGCAGCGCCGGCGGGCCAGGGGTAAGTGGTCACGAGCTAATCGTCGCCGAGCCGAGCACCACGTCGCCCGCCGGGTCCGGCCGATACGCGACGACCGCCTGGCCGGCGGCGATGCCGCGCGCCGGGCGGTGCAGCGCGGCGTGCAGCTGCCCGCCGGCGAGGGTCACGGTGGCGGGCACGACGTCGCCGTGTGCGCGCAGCTGCACCTCGCACTCGACCGGGCCCGCCGGCTCCGGCCCACCTGTCCACACCGGACGGTCACCGGCCACCTCGGACACGTCGAGCGCGGCGGCGGGGCCCACCGTGACGGTGTTGGTCACCGGCGTGATCGACAGCACGTATCGGGGCCGCCCGTCCGGCGCCGGGGTCTGCAGGGCCAGCCCGCGGCGCTGCCCGACGGTGTACGCGTACGCGCCCTGGTGGGTGCCGAGCACCGCACCGGTCTGAGCGTCGACGATGTCGCCGGGGGTCTCACCGAGGCGGTCGGCGAGGAACCGCCGGGTGTCGCCGTCGGCGATGAAGCAAATGTCGTGGGAGTCCGGCTTGTCGGCCACGGCCAGCCCGCGCTCGGCCGCCTCGGTGCGCACCTGCGATTTGGTCGAGTCGCCGAGGGGGAAGATCGACCGGTCGAGCTGGTCGCGGCGCAGCACCGCGAGCACGTACGACTGGTCCTTGCCGAGGTCGACGCTGCGCCGCAGCAGCCCGTCGGGGCCGAGCCGGGCGTGGTGGCCGGTCACGACCGCGTCGAACCCCAGCGCCACCGCGCGGTCGAGCACCGCGGCGAACTTGATCTTTTCATTGCAGCGAAGGCACGGATTCGGCGTGCGGCCGGCGGCGTACTCGGACACGAAGTCGTCGACGACGTCCTCGTGAAAGCGGTCGGCCATGTCCCACACGTAGAACGGGATGCCGATCACGTCGGCGGCGCGGCGGGCGTCGCGGGAGTCTTCGAGCGTGCAGCAGCCCCGCGCACCGGACCGGTAGGTCTGCGGGTTACGCGCCAGGGCCAGGTGTACGCCGGTGACGTCGTGCCCAGCATCGACCGCCCGCGCGGCGGCCACCGCCGAGTCGACCCCACCGGACATCGCAGCTAGCACCCTCACCCGACAACGGTAACCGGCCCCTCTTCTTCGACGAAGTCGAGGAAGACCTTCGCGAGCGTGTGTGGGCGCCCTCCGACCTCGTGCCCGATTCGCACCACGCGGGTCGGACCGGTCGTGAGGAGTCAGCGGCGGCCCGCCCGGCGGGCGCGCTCGACGGCAGCCGGCAGGGCTGACGCCAGAGCCGCCACGTCGTCCTTGGTCGACGTGTGGCCCAGGGTGAAGCGCAGAGACGAGCGGGCGCGGTCGTCATCCGCGCCCATTGCCAACAGGACGTGGCTGGGCTGGGCCACCCCAGCCGAGCAGGCCGAACCGGTCGAGCAGGCGATGCCCTGGGCGTCCAGCAGCAGGAGCAGGGCGTCGCCCTCGCACCCGGGAAACGAGAAGTGCGCGTTGCCGGGCAGCCGGTCGTCCGGGTCGCCGTTGTAGATCGCGTCGGGCGCGGCTTCGCGTACCCGTGCCACCAGCTCGTCACGGAGGGCGGAGACCCTGGCCGCGTACTCCTGCTGGCTCTTGACCGCGGCCTCGACCGCGACGGCGAAGGCCACGATGCCCGGCGCGTCGAGCGTGCCGGACCGGACGTCGCGCTCCTGGCCGCCGCCGTGCAGCAGCGGCGTGCAGGCGATGTCGCGGCCGAGCAGCAGCGCGCCCACACCAGCTGGGCCGCCGAGCTTGTGCCCACTGACGGTGAGTGCCGCCGCGCCGCTCGCGGCGAAGTCGACCGGCACCTGGCCGACGGCCTGGACCGCGTCGGTGTGGAACGGGATGCCGGCTCCCGCGGCGAGCCCGGCGAACGACGCGACGCGTTGCAGCGTGCCGACCTCGTTGTTGGCCCACATGACAGTGGCGAGCGCGATCTCGTCGCCGTGCTCGTCGAGCACCGCGCGCATCGCGTCGACCGGCACCCGGCCCAGCTCGTCGACCGGCAGCCAGGTCACGTCGGCGCCCTCGTGGGCGGCCAGCCAGTGCACGGAGTCGAGCACGGCGTGGTGCTCGACGGCGCTGGCAACCACCCGGCGGAGTCCGGCGTCGCGGCGCGCCCAGAAGATGCCCTTGACCGCCAGGTTGTCGGCCTCGGTGCCGCTGCCCGTGAAGATCACCTCGGACGGGCGGGCGCCCAGGACCGCGGCGATCCGCTCGCGGGACTCCTCCACCTTCCGGCGGGCGCACCGGCCGGGCGCGTGCAGTGAAGACGCGTTACCCACCTCGCGGGCGGCAGCGGCGTACGCCTCCACCGCCTCGTCGAGCATCGGGGTGGTCGCGGCATGATCGAGATAGGCCATCGCCCTCAAGCGTAGTGCGAGTCCCGGTACACGAAAGGGCTCCCCCGAAGGGGAGCCCTCACCGCGCCACAGCTACTTACGTTTGCGGATCTCCTCCGCGGCCTGGGGGACGATCTTGAACAGGTCGCCGACCACGCCGAAGTCGGCCAGCTCGAAGATCGGCGCCTCGGCGTCCTTGTTGACCGCCACGATCGTCTTGGACGTCTGCATGCCGGCCCGGTGCTGGATGGCGCCGGAGATGCCGAGCGCCACGTACAGCTGCGGCGACACCGTCTTGCCGGTCTGACCCACCTGGAACTGGTGCGGGTAGAAGCCGGAGTCGGTGGCCGCCCGGGACGCGCCGACCGCGCCGCCGAGCAGATCGGCCAGCTCCTCGACGAGCTTGAAGTTGTCGGCGCTGCCGACGCCGCGACCGCCGGAGACCACGACCGACGCCTCGGTCAGCTCGGGCCGAGCACCCTTGGCCTCCACCTTGCGCTCGACCACGCGGGCGAGCTTGGCCGACTCGTCGACGGTGACGTCGAGCGCGGAGACCTCGGCGGTGCCGGGCGCGGGCGCGGGCGTGAGCGAGTTCGGCCGGACGGTGACCAGCGGCAGGCCACGCGTCACCCGGGACTTGACGATCGTCGAACCGGCGAAAACGACCTGCGTCGCCGTTCCGTCCGCGTCGAGCGCCACCACGTCGGTGAGCAGCCCGTTGTCGAGCTTCACCGCGAGGCGGCCGGCGATCTCCTTGCCCTCCTGGGTGGAGCCGAGCAGCACCGCCGCGGGCGACGCGGACCGGACCAGCGCAGCCAGCACGGACGCCTTCGGCGCCACCAGGTACCCGTCGAGATCGTCGCTCTCGCCGGCGTACACCTTCGCCGCCCCGTACTCGGACAGCTTGTCGTGAAGCGGCGCCGCCGCCCCCGGGCCCCCGAGCACGACAGCGGCCGGGGTGCCGAGCTCACGCGCCAGCGTGAGCATTTCGAGCGTTACCTTCTTGACCTCGCCGCCGGAGTGCTCGACGACGACCAGAACCTCAGCCATTGGTCAGCCCCTCCTCAGACGAACTTCTCGGTCGCGAGGTACTCGACCAGCTTGACGCCGCCCTCGCCCTCGTCAGTGATCTTCTGCCCGCCCGAGCGCGGCGGACGCTTGCTGTGCTCGACGACCGCCGAGGTCGCGCCGTCGAGGCCAACCTCGGACGGCGCCACGCCAAGGTCACCGAGCGAGAGCGTCTGCACCGGCTTCTTCTTCGCGGCCATGATGCCCTTGAAGGACGGATACCGCGGCTCGTTGATGGTGTCCCACACCGACACCACCGCCGGAGACTGCGCGGTGACAACCTCATAGCCCTCGTCGGTCTGACGCTCGATGGTGAGCGACGAGCCGTCGATGGTGAGCTTGCGGGCGCCGGTCAGCGCCGCGACGCCGAGACGCTCGGCGAGCATGTGCGGCAGCACCTGTACGCGGCCGTCGGTCGACTCGGCACCACACAGCACCAGGTCGGCGTTGAGCGTGCCGAGGGCCGCGGCCAGCACCTTGGACGTCGCCACCGCGCAGGAGCCGTGCAGGGCGTCGTCGACGACGTGTACCGCCTTGTCCGGACCCATGGAGAGCGCCTTGCGGATCGACTCGGTGGCCTTGTCGGGCCCCATGGTGAGAATCGTCACCTCACCGCCGTGCGCCTCCTGGATGCGCAGCGCCTCCTCGATGGCGTACTCGTCCATCTCGTTTATGACGTTGCTCGCCGACCCGCGGTCGACCGTGTTGTCGTCAGTGCGCAGGTTGCGCTCCGCGCCGGAGTCCGGCACCTGCTTGACAAGTACGACGATATTCATCGCGCCTCGACGACCTCCTGCTCCAGTAGACCCACTACCCGCATGTTACTCATGAGTAAGAGGGAGACCCAAAGCCCCCCGAACCTTGTGTATGACTTGTCTCTCACGCTCGTTGACGCCGTGCGTGGCCTCAGCGGTCTGCTCGACGGCGGCGATCACGGTGGTCCGGTAGTTGTCGACCTCGTCGGGCGCCTTCTCGCGCAGGATCGCCACGGAACGCTCCAGGGCCGGCAGCACGATCGCCTCTACATCGCCCGGCGACCGGCGCGGCAGCTGCGGCAGCGTGCCCGTGGTCAGTACCTCTTTGACCAGACCGGTGGCGCCCGCCAACGCGCCCGACGCCGCGAAACTCTCCTTGAACATCGCGAAGAAGCCGGGGTCGGCATTGGACACCAGAAACACCGCGCCGAACGCGGCGGTCTTCAACGTCACCCGCTCCTCGGACGTCAGCGCATTCACGCGGCCCCCTCTGGCGTAAAGACATACGGGGTCGTGGTGGTTACGGCGACCAGACCCAGCCGCTGCAGGATCGGCCGGCTGTCGTCGGACGCGTCCACCTGGAGCAGCGTGTACCCCCGCGCGCCGGCGAGGCGCGCCCGGTGGGTGACGAGCGCCCGGTAGATGCCCCGGCCACGCCACGCGGGCAGGGTGGCGCCGCCCCACAGCGTCGCGAAGCTTGTGCCGCGGATGTACCGGACCCAGGCGGCGCTCACCACCTGGCCGCCCATCTGGCCGCCGGCCTCGGCGACCACGATCGTGATCGCGGTCGAATCGGCGGCGATCTCCTTTTCCAGAGCCGCCGCCTGCCAGGTGCGGTCGATGCCCCACACCTCGGACTCCATGGCGACGATCCGGTCGAGGTCAGCGCGGTCGGTGACTTCCCGCAGGGTCACGCCGTCGGGCGGGACGGGCAGGGTGGCGGCCAGGGGCGCGACCGGACCGATCATGACGGTCTCGCGATCCTCCGGCACGAAGCCCGCGGCGCGCAGCCGGTCGGGCAGGTCAGCAGGCTCGTCGTGCCCGTAGGTCTTCCACTCCACCGGCTCGCCCAGGGCGGCGAAGAACTCCACCTGGCGCCGGATCAGGGCGTCCAGGGCCGCGCCGGTCAGCCCACCGAGATTCGCGTACGTCAGGAAGCCGCCCTTGTCGAGCCCCCGGATACGCGCCAGCGGACCGTCTCGCTCCACGGTTACGCCCGCCGGCACCGGATCGGGCACCTCGGGTCGCAACTGCCGGTCGTACGCCGCCAACAACGCCCGCTCGTCCAGGTCGGTCACGCGTCACACATTACGGGGGCAGATAATCACTGGTGTGCTGGGCGCGATCAGGCGGTGGTTCGACACAGACGACGTACGGGAGGTGGGCAGCACACCCGACTACCGGTTCTCCCTCGCCAACGAGCGCACCTTCCTCGCCTGGATCCGCACCGGCCTGGCGCTCGTGGCCGGCGGGCTCGCCGCCGCGCAGTTCCTGCCGCCACTGCCGATCGGGCACCTGCGCGAGGGGATCGCGATCGCGCTCCTGCTGCTGGGCGGCGCGGTAGCCGTGCGAGCCGTCGACCACTGGGCGCGCACCGAGCGGGCCATGCGGCTCGGGCGTGACCTCCCAGCGTCGCGGTTCCCGGCGGTACTGGCCATCCTGGTCGGCGTCGGGGCGCTGGTTCTGGTCGTCGCCGTGGTGGTGCAGGCGTTCGATGGAGCGTGAGCCGGGCGTGCCGTTCGAGCGCACGCAGCTCGCGTGGCGCCGCACGCTCCTCGCCGCGGGCGCGGTGGCGGTCCTCGCGGCCCGGATGGCCGCCGTCGACGGCTTCCCCTTGGTAGTGGCCGCGGCACTGGCCGGCTGGGTCGCCGTATTCGCCGTCGGCCGGCGGCGCATCCGCAGGCCAGGCGTCCGCGGGCGGCGCGCCTTGGCCCTGCTGGCGCTGGCGACGGCGGGATACGCGGGCCTCGGTCTGCTCCTGATTGTCGATTAGCGCGCATCATTGAGGGATGGTCCGCCTCTACCTGCTGATCTTCGTGGTGCAAATCGCACTAGCGGTGATCGCGCTCATCAGCTGCCTCTCCGCCGAGGAAGAGGAGATCCGCGCGCTGCCGCGGCTCGCCTGGTTGCTGATAATCCTGTTCTTCCCGCTGGTCGGGTCGATCGCGTGGTTCCTTGCCGGCAGGCCGGCGAGCAAAGGTGGCGCCTCAGCCGAGCCGCCCCGCCCCACCGCGCCCGACGACGACCCTGACTTCCTTCGCAAGCTGAACACCGATCAGTCCCGCCGCGACCGCGAACTCTTCGACAAATGGGAGGAGGACCTGCAGCGCCGCGAAGATGAGCTGCGCCGCAAGGACTCCGACCCCGACACCCCCTGATCCGGTCAGGGCAGATCGAAGCTAGGTGGCGCGCGGCTGCGCATCCCATGACGCCGCGCGCAGGCCCATATCAGCGGGTGGAGGGGCACCCGCTGGCCGGGAGCCGCGCCCGCCCTCGCTAGGCCAGGTTCGCGGAGCGGGGGTAGGCGTCGGCCGGGTCGGTCAGGACGTTGACCAGGTATGGGACGCCCGAGTCGAAGGCGCGAACCAGCGCCGGCCCCAGGTCGGCCGCTTTCGCCACCGTCTCGCCGGCACCGCCGAGCGCCTTGACCACGTCGTCGTACCGCAGCTCGGGCTGGAGGTCGGCTGCCACGTCGTACCCGTACATGGCGCGCATCGGGTGCTTCTCCAGGCCCCAGATGCCGTTGTTGCCCACCACGATCACCACGGGCAGCTGCTGCCGCGCCAGCGACTCCACGTCCATCAGTGAGAACCCGGCCGCCCCATCGCCCATCAGCACACAAACCTGCCTGTCCGGGTACGTGACCCGGGCGCCCATCGCGTAGCCCATGCCGGTGCCGAGGCAGCCGTACGGGCCGGGATCGAGCCACGTGCCGGGCTGGGCGGGTTCCAGGTACCTGCCGGCGTACGAGACGAAGTCGCCGCCGTCGCCGATGGTCACCGCGTCGCGGGCCAGCACCCGCCGCAGCTCCCCGTACACGCGGGCGGGGCGGATCGGGTCGGTCTCGGCGGTCATCTCCTCGGCGTCGCGGGCCTTGGCGGCGTCTTCGGCCTGGCGCAGGTCGGCGACCCAGCCGGTGTGGTCGGCCCGGGTGCCGTCGTGGTCGGCGAACGCGGACAGGATGAGCCGAAGGTCACCGGCGGGCGCGGCAGTAGGCGTGGTGTGCGCGGCCCGCTGGGAGGGGGCGTCCACGACGTGTACCACCTGGGCGGCGCCGAAGTCGCCGAAGCCCAGCCGGAAGTCGAGCGGCGTGCCGATCACTACGACGACGTCGGCGCCCTTGAGCGCGGTGCGCCGGGACTTGGCGAACGCCAGCGGGTGCTCGGGCGGCAGGGCACCGCGCCCCATGCCGTTGGTGAACACCGGCACGTGGAGCGCCTCGGCGGCTTCCCGCAGGGCGGCCACCGCGTCGCCCGCGTACACGTCGGAGCCGGCGATGATCACCGGGCGCTCCGCGGCGGCGATGAGCCGCGCGGCCCTGGCCACCTCGTCGGGGTCCGGTTCGATCACCGGTATCGCCGGGTCGGCGACCGCGGGCGCGTCGCCCGCCGAGAAGATCACTTCGAGCGGCATGTCGAGGAAGGCCGGGCCGCGGTGCGGGGTGAGCGCGGCCGTCAACGCGCCCGCGATGGCGGCGGGGATCTCGTCGTTTGCGAGCACGGTCGCCGCGTGCTTGGTGACCGGGGCGACCAATGGCACGTGGTCGATTTCCTGGAGGCTGCCCGCGCCCCACCGGAACGCGGGCGCCCGGCCACCGATGACGAGCACCGGAGCGCCGTTGAAGTACGCGCTGGTCAGCCCCGAGATGCCGTTGGTGACGCCGGGACCGGCGGTCAGTACCGCGAGACCGGGCCGGCGCTGGAGCTTGGCGACGGCCTCAGCCGCGAAGACCGCCGACTGCTCGTGCCGGACGTCGTAGATGGGGAATCCGCTCTTGTGCGCCGCGTCGTAGAGCGGGAACACGTGACCACCGGAGAGGGTGAACATCTCGGTGACCCCGTACGCCCGCAGCGCCGCGAGGGCCAGCTCGCCGCCGTGTCCTTCGATCCGCTCCGTTGAAGTCATGGGCGGAAGGGTATTCAGCGACTGTTGATCCAGTCCAACACACCCTGGATGACGTTCGCCGGCGACGTGTCGCGCGCCAGGCTGAACGCGATGACACCGGCGGCGACCGGCACCACGATCAGCAGCGACGTGATGATCAGCGCGCGAAACAGGCGGAGGAGGAGGCCGGGGCGGCGCGGCGGCGCATAGGCGGCGAGCCTGGGTGCGTCTGTGGGCGCGGGGGCCGCCACGCGAGGGGCCACCGAAGCCGGTGCGTAGCGCGGCGGCGTCGGCTCGTCGAAGCGCGGCATCGGCCGGGTCGGTGCGACGGGTGGCGGCGGCTGCTGGCGCGGGCGCCCGGGTGGCTGCGCCCCTGGCACCGCCACGCGCCCGACATTCTTGGCAGAGACGGGTGCCGGGGACACGGGCGCCGGCGAGACCGGGCGCATCTGCATGGTCGGGCCAGGGGCCGGCGGTGCGCTCGCCAGCAGCGCCTCACCTGCCAGAATGCTCCCCTCGGCCACGACGAGCTCAGGCTGCTCGATGGCCTCGGGCGCCTCACCCAGCGCCCTGTGCAACAGCGTCGCCATCAGCGGTATCCGGCTGGAACCGCCCACGAGGAAGACGCCGGCGACCCGCCCGGTGGGCAGGTTGGCCCAGCGCATCACGCCCTGGGTCACCCGGACGGTCTGCTCCAGGATCGGGCCGGCCAGCGCTTCCAGCTCCTGCCGGGTGAGGTGCACTTCGAGGTCGAGCAGCGGCACCACCAGGTCGGCGGCCGTGCTGCGGGACAGCCGTTCCTTGGCGACCCGGACGTCGTCCCAGAGCTGCCGCTTGGCGCGCCGCTCCTCCACGGTGGTCGGCGTGGCCAGCCGCGCCCACGCGTCCGGGTCGCGGTCGGCGTACGCCTTCTGGAGGTGCTCGATGATCGCGGCGTCGACGTCGAGCCCGCCGATGTCGTCGCGCCCGTCGACCGCCAGCACCTCGAAGCCGCTGGACGTGCGGGCCACCACGCTCGCGTCGAACGTGCCCGCACCGAAGTCGTGCACGACCACCACCGAGCCGATCGGCACGTCCCGCCCGAGCACCTTGGCGAAGTAGGTCGCCGCCGCGACCGGTTCGGCCACCAGGCGTACCTCGTCGAAGCCGGCACGCGCGGCGGCGTCGGCCAGCAGCCGGCGGCGGGTGGCCCCCCACGTGGCCGGGCAGGTCAGGGTGACCTCGGGTCGGGCCCGGCCGACCGTGCGGGTCCACTCCTCGGCGACCCGGCCAAGGACGGCGCCGACCAGGTCGGCCACCGGCACCTCGCGGTCGCCCAGCAGCAGTGTCCCCTCGTCGATGCGGCGCTTGGGGTTGGGTTCGAAGCGGGCGGGATCGAGCCGGGCGCTGTGCAGCGCGTCCCGACCGACCGCGAACGCTCCGCCGGGCTCCGCGTACACCGCTGACGGCAGCAGCGGCGACCCGTCGACCAGCAGTGGCCGGGCGCGCCCGTCCGGCCAGCGCACAACCGCGACGGTGTGCGAGGTGCCGAAGTCGATCCCGAGGGCATGGCCCGAGGTCGGCGTCCGGTCTGCTGGCATGCCGCTCACCTTACGACTACCGTCCCAGGAAGTTGGGCTTGCGCTTCTCTACGAAGGCCGACATGCCCTCGCGCTTGTCCTCGGTGGCGAAAAGCGCCGCGAAGAGCTGACTCTCCCAGGCCAGACCCGATGCGAGGTCCATGTCGAGACCGCCGTCGATCGCGAGCTTCGCGGCGCGAAGGGCCTGCGCGGGGCCGTTCGTGTACTGGCGCACGAGAGCGACTGCCGCCTCGTAGGCTTCCGCGGCTGGCACCACACGGTCGGCGAGCCCGATCTGGAGCGCCTCTTTCGCGTCGACCATCCGGCCGGACATGACCAGATCCTTGGCGCGGGCCGGGCCGACCAGCCGAGCCAGCCGCTGCGTGCCGCCGGCGCCCGGAATGATGCCCAACTTGATCTCCGGCTGCCCGAGCTTCGCGTCGTCGGCCACCACCCGCCAGTCGCACGCCAGGGCCAGCTCGCAGCCACCCCCGAGGGCGTACCCGGTGATCGCCGCGACCACCGGCTTGGGGATGCGGGCGATGGCGTCGAACGCGCTGGACAGCTCCCGTGCGCGGGCCGCCATGTCCACGTACGACATGTCGGCCATTTCCTTGATGTCGGCGCCCGCCGCGAAGACCTTCTCACCCCCGTACACGACGACGGCGCGAACCTCGGCGTCGGCGGTGACCGCCGCGGCGGCGGCGCGCAACTCCTCCTGCACCTGCATGTTCAGGGCATTCATCGGTGGACGGTCGAGCCGGATGGTGCCGATGCCGTCCTTCGTCTCCACGCGCACGAACTCAGCCATACCAGTAGGCTAGAGGGGCCATGGTCACCTACTACAGCGACCGGTCCGTGCAGGTCACCTCGGATGCCATCCGGGTAGGCGAGCGTGCGTACCCGCTGAAGGATCTGGCCAGGGTGTGGCACCAGCGCGGCGCGCGGTCCTGGCGTGCGCTGGCCGGGCGCGGCGCGCTCGGTGCCGCGATCATCGGCCCGCTCGTGGCCGCCGCCATCGGCGTCGTGATCGCCTTCCAGGTCGACGCCTCGGTCACCGTCACCATCGCGATCGTCGGCGGTTCCTGCCTCGTCGGCCTCGCAGCCGGCCCGATGGCCGACTTCGTGCTGGAGCACATGGACCGTTCGTACGCGCGGGGCGACCGGACGCTCGAGATCTGGGCGACCTGGCAGGGACGGCCGGTGCTGCTGCTCCAGACCGGCGACGCGCTCCGGTTCGGCAAGATTTACCGCGCCCTCCAGCGTGCATTGGAAAGCAGCCCCGTCGGGTGACACTTGGTGAGTGACCCGCTACTACCAGGATGACTCGGTGCTGGTGACGTCGGAGTCGATCCGGGTGGGCGGCGACGCGTACCGGATCTCCGAACTGACGTATGTCTGGCACCGCCGCACCAAGCGTTCGCTGCGCGTCGGTGCCCGCATGCTCAGCCGGTGGATGCTGGTCACGCTGCTGACCGCGCCACTCGGCTTCGGCGCGCTGTGCGCGGTGTCGGCGCTCTTCGCCGACTGGGGTCAACGAGCCGGCGCGGCGATCATCGGCCTCGCGCTCGCCGTCGTGCTGGCGATCGCTCTCGCGCCGTTGCTGGAGATCCCGTTGATGGCGCTGGAGCGCTCGTACGACCGAGGCACCCACGTCCACGAACTGTGGGTGCAGTGCCGTGGCGAGGAACGCGTCCTGGTGCGGACTTCCGACGCGCTCCGATTTGGACAGATCTATCGCGCCGTGCAGCGCGCGGTGGAGCAGAACGAGTAATCTCCTCGCCCAGGAGGTTATTGATCAATGGGCCGTGGAATCGCACTTGTCCGCACGCCGAGCAGCCGGCTCGCGCAGGGCATCGTCACGCACATCCCCCGCACGCAGGTCGACGCAGACCTGGCCCGGCGGCAGCACGACGCGTACTGTGCCGCGCTCGACGAGGCCGGCTGGTCCGTCCGTGACGTGGTGCCGGCCGACGGCTCCCCGGACTCGGTGTTCGTCGAGGACACCGTCGTGGTGTGCGGTTCGCGCGCGATCCTCACCCGGCCCGGCGCACCGCAGCGCCGCTTGGAGGTGGCGGGCACCGAGTCGGCGGTACGGGCGCTCGGGCTAGACGTGACGCGCATCGAGTCGCCCGGCACGCTCGACGGCGGCGACGTGCTCCAGGTCGGCGACACCGTCTACGTTGGACGTGGCGGTCGCACCAACGTAGACGCCGTCCGGCAGCTGCGCCGGCTGCTGCCCGACCGCAACGTCGTCGCCGTGCCGCTGGGGGCCGTGCTGCACCTCAAGTCGGCGGCCACCGCCCTGCCCGACGGCACGGTCCTGGCACGCCGTGACCTGGTCGACACCGCCGTGTTCCCGGCCGTACGCACGCCCGACGAGGAGTCCGGGTGCCACGTGGTGCCGCTCGGCGGCGAGCGCGTGCTGATCGCCGCCTCAGCGCCGAAGACCGCGCACATGCTCGACGACCTCGGCTTCACGCCGGTGGTGGTCGACGTCAGCGAGTTCGAAAAGCTCGAAGGCTGCGTCACGTGCCTGAGCGTGCTGATCCCCGGTCAGGCGTCGTAGCGGGCGGACAGCTCCAGGGTGCGGCGCGCGGCGCCGATCATCGCCGCGTCGGCGAAACGGCCGTCCGGCAGGACCACCGTCCCGGACTCCAGCGCCGCCGCGGCGTCCACTCCGGCCAGCAACGCCAGGGCTCGCGCCACCTCCTCGGGAGCCGGCCGGAACGCCGCCACGATCACCGGAAGCTGCCGAGGATGGATCGCCGCACGACCGACGAAGCCCATGCGGCGGCCGGCACGACACGACGCCGCCAGGCCGTCCATATCGGACACGTTGGCATGCACGGACATGGCCGGCGGCGGCAGGCCGGCCGCGCGGGCCGCCACCACGATGCGGCCGCGCGGCCACGCCAGCGCGGCCTCGTCGTCGATACCCAGATCGGACCTCAGGTCGGCCTCTCCGAGCGCGACGCTGGCCACCGCCGGGTGTGCGCTCGCTATCTGGTACGCGAATTCCACACCGACCGCCGACTCGATGATCGGATGGAGTTCGGCCTCGGTCCGCGCCGCCACCGCCCGAACCCGCTCCGCGGACTCCACTTTGGGCAGTCGCAGCCCGGCCAGTCCCGGACGGCCGTCGACCGCCGCGAGATCCGCGTCGAGGTCCGGGCCCACCCGCACGTACACCGGCACCGGGTGCCGCTCAGCCAGAAACTCGGCCACCGCCGACCGGGCGTACTCCTTGCGCCCGGCCACGACCGCGTCCTCCAGGTCGACGATCACCGCGTCGGCCTCCGAGCCCACCGCCTTGTCGAACCGGTCGGGCCGGTCACCGGGCACGTACAGCCAGGTCAGCAGCATCAGATCACCCCGCGCTCCCGGAGCCCGCCCAACTCGGCCGCCGAATACCCCAACTCGCCGAGCACCTCGTCGGTGTCCTGCCCGTGGCGGCGCCCGGCGTGCCTGATCGCTCCCGGCGTCTCCGACATCCGGAACGGCACGTTCTGCATCCGCACCTCGCCCAACTCCTCGTCGGGCACGGTGACCGCGGTGCCGAGCGCCTTGTACTGCGGATCGGCCAGGATGTCCCGAACGTCGTACACCGGGGCCGCGGCGGCCTGTGCCGCCTCGAACGCGGCCACCACCTCGTCGCGGCCCCGCGCGGCCACCCACGCGGTCACGGCACCGTCCAGCTCCTCGGCATGCGCGGCCCGGCCGGTGCCGGTCGCGAACCACGGCTCGTCGACGAGATCGTCCCGACCGACCAGCCGCATGACCCGATCGGCGATGCTCTGCGCGCTCGTCGACACGGCCACCCACCGGCCGTCCGCGCACCGGTAGGTGTTGCGGGGGGCGTTGTTGCTCGTCCGGTTTCCGAGCCGCGGCTGCACGTACCCGATCTGGTCGTACCAGGTGATCTGCGGTCCGAGCATCGCCATGATGGGCTCGATGATGGCGAGGTCGACCACCTGCCCGGTGCCGGTGTGCTCGCGGGTGCGCAGGGCGAGCATGACCGCGTACGCGGTGGCGAGCGCCGTGATCGAGTCGGCCAGCCCGAACGGCGGCAGGGTGGGCGGGCCGTCGGGTTCGCCGGTGGCGGCGGCGAAGCCGCTCATCGCCTCGGCGAGGGTGCCGAAGCCGGGGCGCCTGGCGTACGGGCCGATCTGGCCGAAGCCGGAGATCCGCGCGATGACGAGGCCCGGGTTGGCGGCGTGGAGCACGTCCGGCCCGATCCCCCAGCGCTCCAGGGTTCCCGGGCGGAAGT
This sequence comes from Micromonospora sp. CPCC 206061, assembly GCF_036906915.1. Lineage (NCBI taxonomy): Bacteria > Bacillati > Actinomycetota > Actinomycetes > Micromonosporales > Micromonosporaceae > Micromonospora > Micromonospora sp. CPCC 206061. Next base: position 30,887 of record NZ_JBAKHX010000026.1, on the reverse strand, counting down.
TCTCCACGAGAACGTCCGCGCTCTTGACGAGGGCGGCGAGCACATCGGCGCCCTCGTGTGTGGACAGGTTAAGGGTCACCGTCTTCTTGTTACGCCCCAGCACCTTCCACCACAGGCCGATGCCGTCCTTCGCGGGACCGTGCCCGCGCGCCGGGTCGGGCTTGGCGGGGTGTTCGACCTTGACCACGTCGGCGCCGAAGTCACCGAGGAACGCGGTGGCGAGCGGCCCGGCGAAGAGGGTCGCCAACTCGACTACCCGTACCCCATCCAGCGGCGCACTCATGCGGGGGCCTCCAGGTCCACGGCGCAGCGAAAGCCGATCGACGGCGAGCGGGTGAGGCCGGCACCCATCAGCAGCAGTTTGACGGACGCCTCGGGCGGTTGCGGGCCGCCGTCGAAGTACCAGTCGGAGCCTTCGGCGCGATGGTCGGTGCCGCCCTTGAGCACGCAGAACCGGGTGCGACCGTCGGTGTGCTCGCTCTCGGTGAGGTTCCAGACCCGGGGGCCGCCGAGGTCGAGCAGGCCCGCCTCGGCGGCCACCTGCCACTCGTCCTCGGTCGGCAGCCGCAGGCCTGCCCATGCCGCATAGGCCCGCGCGTCCGCCAGTTCGACGTGCGTGACGGGCGCACCGGCGGGCCCTTCGCCAGCCAGAAAGCGCTCGGAGCGCACCGGCCGGTATCCGGTGATGCGGCGGAACTCCGCGTACTCACTGTTCGTCACCTCGCGTACGGCGATCGCGAAGCGTCCCAGGTGGACGGTGCGGTGCAGGGTGCCCGTGTGATGCAGCCGGGGCGGCAGCGGCTTCCACTCGTCGACGTACGGCGCCTCCCCGTACAGTCCGGTCTCCCGCACCCGGTACCGGACGGTGAGCTCGTGCCGCCCTCGGGGCATGGTGGCCATGCCTGGCGGCGGGCTACCGGCCACGCTGCCAGGGGTCCGCAGCCGCACCGCCGACCGCTGCGGGAAGGACGGGTCACCGGCTGCTGGCTCACCTGGCTCGGCGGCAGTCCCCGGCGTCACCGCCGCGATCGCCCCGCCGGGTAGCGCGCCGCCGACCGCAACGCGGCCGTCCGGCAGGGGGGTCACCTCCAAGGCGCGGCCCGTCACCAGGTCGACGTAGCTCTCCACCGAGTCGGCGATCAGCCACGGGCCGTCGTGGTCCGCACCGCGGTTCACCACCGTCCACAGTGGCGTGCCGTCGTGCACCCAACGGGAGGCGTACACCTGCCAGCCGGCGTGGTCGGCGAGCGGTGTCCAGTCTTCGGAGCGCAGCCACGCCGCGTGGCTGCTCTGCACCCGCCGCATGGCGCGCAGCACCGCCCGATCGCGCTCGCTCCAGCCCACCCACACGCCGAAGACGTTCTCCCACACGAGCACGCCCACCCCGTTGAGCCAGGCCGAGTGCAGCTCGTCGAGGTGGCTGCGGTGCCAGCGCCTCGTGTGGTGCAGCATGTGCCGCCGCTCGAACCACTTGGCGCGCAGCACGCCCGGCACCTCCGAGTCGGCGAACCACTGCGCCCACGACATCGCGTGGTCTTCGATCCGGGCCAACGGCACCCGGGACTCCCCTTCGAGCACCACACTCGGCGGCAGCGCGGCCCGCAGCTTGCCGGCGCCCTCCTTGAGGGTGTCGAGGAAGACGCCGTCGGCGCCCAGCCACGACACGATGTCGGCCACGGCTTCCTCGTCGGTGACCGGCTCACGCCGCGTGCCGGTGTCCCACGGGTTGTAGTCGACGAAGACCCGCACTCCCCGGGCCTGGAAGGCACGCACGACGCGCGGGAGCTCGGGCACGTCGCGGTAGAAGTCGAACTGGTTGCGCTCGTCCAGCCCGATGACCGGGTACGCGTGCCACAGCACCACACCGTCGTAGCCGCCGAAGTCCCGCTCGGCGGTGTCGAGGAAGGCGTCGACCGTGAACTCGCCGCGCTCGTGGTCGTACAGGGCCTCGTCCCACAGCCAGGCGAGGCAGACGCTGAAGCAGTCCCGCCGGATCTCGTCGTAGTGCGAGCCGTCGTACGCCAGCCGCCGCCGCGCGTCCACCCGCCACTGCCCGAGCCTGCTGCGCCACGCCGGCCACAACGCCGGGTCGGCCGGCGCCGCGAAGATCTTCGCCTCGTCCAGGAGCGACAGATCCCTCCCCGGATCCAGCGGCACCTCGGTCGGGAGGTCGATGGGGCGGGGTATGTATGGGTTGAAACCGGGCGCGCTCACCGGGCCCACCCCTGCGCACCGCGCTGCTTTGCTCTGCTTCCCCATAGGCAACGGCCGCCGTCCGCATAGCGGACGCGAGGTGTTTCCTCTATGGAAGCAGAGCAAAGTCGCCACGCACTCATGCCGGCCCCCCGTGCGCGGCGGCGGCCAGGAGCTGGTCGATCTCGGCGCGGGTGGGGAGCGAGCTGGACGCACCGAAGCGCTGGGCGCAGACGGCACCGGCGGCGCACGCCCAGGCCAGCGCCTCATCGACCGGCCGCCCCTCGGCCCAGCCGACCGCGAGCGCGCCGGTGAACGCGTCACCGGCCGCCGTGGTGTCGACCGCCGTGACGCGCGGCGCGTCGATGTGCAACCGGGTGCCGTCGCGGTCGGCGTACGCGACGCCACGGGCGCCGAGCGTCATCACCACCCGCGGCACCAGGTCGAGCAGGTCGTGCGGCGACGCCGGCCGCCCGGCGAGCACCTCGGCCTCACCCTGGTTGACCACGAGCACGTCGAGCACCTGGAGCAGTTCGGCCGGCAGCGGTCGGGCCGGCGCGGCGTTGAGCATCACCGTGGTGCCGGCCGCACGCGCCGCGGCGGCGGCCTGGATCACCGTGCCGACCGGGATCTCCAGCTGGCACAGGAGCACACTGGCCGCCCCGATCGCGGTGCGGTCGGCCTTGTCCAGTGTGGTCAGCGCGGCGTTGGCGCCGGGCGCCACGACGATGAGGTTCTCCGCGGCCCGGTCGACGGCGATGAGCGCGACGCCCGACGGCCCGGGCACCGAACGAAGGCGACTCACGTCGACGCCCGCCGCCACCATGTTGTCGCGCAGGGCGGTCGCGAAGCCGTCGTCGCCCACGGCACCGATGAAGGAGCACCGGCCGCCCGCGCGAGCGACGGCGACCGCCTGGTTGGCGCCCTTGCCGCCGGCCACGGTGGTGAACGCGTCACCCAGCACCGTCTCACCGGGGGCGGGCAGCGTGGGCGCGGTGACCACCAGGTCCATGTTGGCGCTGCCCACGACCACGACGCGCGCTGTCATGGGGAAACCTCCATCGTGCGCCGGGTCAGCTCGTCGAACGTCACCCCGTCGAAACCTCCGATGCTGCTCGACAGCCGGCCACGGAGCGGGCCGGTCCACTCTAGACGGATGCCGGCGGCGCCGGTCAGCGCGCCCAGCACACCGCCGACCGTGGCGCCGTTCGAGTCGGTGTCCCAGCCGCCGCTGACGGCGGCGCAGACCCCCCGGTCGAAGTCTCCGCCGCTGAAGGCGAGCGCGGCGGCCACGAGGGCCGCGTTGTTGCGCACGTGTACCCAGTGCAGGTGCCCGTGGCGCTTCTCCAACGCGTCGACGACGGATTCCCATTCACCGTCCGCACCGAGCGAACGCGCCTCGCGTACCGCGCTGGCGAAGGAGCCCGGTGGCAGCACGGACTCGCCGGCGTCCAGCACCTCGTCCACGCTGGAGGCCACCACGGCGGTCGCGGCCATAGCCGCCACCCACCTCGCACCGGAAACGCCGTCGCGGACGTGGCTGACCACCGCGTCACGGTATGCCAGTGCGGCGGCCACGTCCGGCCGGCCCGGCGACGCCCAGCCGTACACGTCCGTGCGGATCTGCGCGCCGATCCACTCCCGGAACGGGTTGTGCCGGCGTGCGGTATCCGGCGGGGTCAGGCCGAGCAGCAGGTTCCGGTACGCCACCCGCTCGGCGGTGAAGACGCGCCTACCGGGGAGCCAGTCGAGCCACGCCTGCGCCACGTCACCACTTGTGAAATCGCGGCCGTGCGTCTCCAGTACCCGCAGGGCGAGCAGCGCGAAGTTCAGGTCGTCGTCTTCGGGCGTGCCGTCGATGTTCTCGGCCAGGCTGTTGACCGCGCTGCGGCGGTTCCACGGCCAGCGTGCGGCGACATCCTCAGGCAAACCAGAAGCGGTGAAGTATCCCGACAGCGGCCACCGGCCGGTCGCCTCCAGGATCTCCCGGATCCCCCGGCGCGGGATCTTCTCGACCGGCTTGCCGAGCACGCAGCCGACCGCCCGCCCCAGCCACGCGCCGCGTACCCGATCAGGGTTCGCGGAAGGACCCCCGACGATGTTGCTCCCGATGACCGGGGGTCCTTCCGCGTCGCTGGACGGTGCTGGCAGCCGACCGCACTCGTCCAGCAGCTCCATTGCGAGGGCGCGCAGTTCGGGGCTGGCCGGCACCGGTGACGCCCCGCCCACCGGGGCGTCGAGCGAGCCGCCGGCGGCGACCCATCGAGCCTCCACGGCGGACACGTCGCGGCCCTCGTCGCGGCTCGCGGCCAGCTCGTGTGGCAGCAGGTCCTCCGGCTGCACCCACGTGAGTCTCATCGCAGCCCCTCGTACCGCTCGGCCCGGCGAGCGAAGCGCGCCTTGTCGGCCGCGTACACCTCGGCGGCCACGTCGGCGAGTACCCGCCCCGGCTCGGCCAGGTCGGTGCGAGAGGCGGACGCCACTGTGGACGCCCACTCGGCGGGAACCGCCGGTGAGCCCCCGAGCGCGCCGGCGATCGCCCCCGCCATGGTGGCGGTCGAATCGGAGTCCCGACCGTAGTTGACCGCCCCCAGCACCGCTTCCCGATACCCTCCGTTCGCCACGACGAGCATGCCCAGCGCGACCGGCAGCTCCTCGATGGAGTGCAGCCGGCTGGGCCGCCGGGCCCCGAGCCCCGGGTTGCGGTAGTCCTCGCCCACGGTGTCGTATGCCGCCACCGCGGCCCGCAGTGGCGCGATGGCGTCACGCCAATCCGTGTACCCATTGGCGACGTGGACGACGGCGGAGATGGCCTCCCCGGTGCCGTCCCGGGCCACGTCCAACGCCGCTTCCACGACCTCGCCCACGACGGCGCCGGGTGCCATCGCCGCCGCGACCGCCGCGGCGAAAACGGCGGCGGCCTCGCGGCCGTAGCTGTACTGGTGCGCGCCCGCCACCTCGATGGCCTCCGCGTACGCGCCGGCCGGGTCGCCCGCGTTGACGACCCCGACCGGGGCCATGTACATCGCCGCTCCACAGTTGACGATGTTTCCCACGCCGGCCTCGCGGGGATCGGCGTGCGCGTGGTGCAGGCGCGTCACGAGCCAGCGCTCGGCGGCCGCGAGGCGGTGGAAGGCCACCGCCTCGCGCTCCAGGTCGGGGATGTAGACCTCCCGCTCGATCAGGTCGGGCACGAGCAACTCGATGACGTCGTACGCGTCGAGGTGGTCGCGCTTCTTCGCGTACGCCCGGACCAGTGCGTGGGTCATCAACGTGTCATCGGTGATGTGCCCGTCGCCCTTGTGGTACGGGGCGAGTGGACGGTTCGTGGCCCAGTTCTCGTGGAACGGGGGCACGATGCCGTCGACCCAGCCGCCGTACCGGTTCCGGATCTCCTCGGGGAGCGCCGTCTCGGTGGCCCCGCCGAGGGCGTCACCGACGGCGGCGCCCACGAGGCAGCCGACCGATTTGTCGAGCAGAAGGCGCATGGTTACCTCAGGACCTGCTTTCCACCATCGACCAGCTGCGTGCCGAGCTGGTCCAACGTGATCTTGTTTGCGAAGTACTGCTGAAGCGCCGGTGTGGCGTACTTGGTCTTCCACTCCGGGTACCCGTCGACCGTCTGGAATGGAGCGATCGTCAGGTTGCCGGCGCTGGCCACCGCGACGTCCCAGCCCTGCTTGCCGCCCGTCGAGGTGACCAGCTCCTCGCCGGCCTTCTTGCCGGTGGGCACGAGCCAGTCGCCCTGCGCGAGGCGGGCCATGTTCGCCGGGTTCAGGAAGTACTCGACGAACTGCATCGCCTGCTTCTTGCCCTTCGAGTCCTCCGAAATGGACAGTGTTTGCGGGTTGGCCGCCTGACTGGCGCTCGGGCCCTTGATGGGCGGCAGCGTCACCCACTCGAACCCGGCCGGCGCCTGCTCGACCATCTGCTGCCGCAGGAACACGCCACCCGGCAGCATCGCGTACTTGCCGGCGAAGAATCCGGGCAGCGGGTCGGTGCCGCCCATGCCGACCGCGTCCGGCGAGGCCGACTTGGCCACGTAAATCATGTCGTGGATGCGGCGCGGGATCTCCTTCTCCGGATCGCCCACCTTCACCTCGGTCTTGCCGCCGTCGGTGTAGAAGAACTTGCCGTCGAAGTTGAGCGACAGGTTCATCACCCGGTTCGTCGGCGACTTCAGCGCCCACGCCACGCCGTACGTGCCGCTCTTGGTGAGCGCCTGCGCGTTGGTCTGGAACTCGTCCCACGTCCACGACTGGCCGGCCGCCGGCACCGTGATGGCCGCGGCGTCGAGCAGCTTCTTGTTGGCCAGCACCACCTGCGACTCCAGCAGGAACGGCACGCCCGCGACCTTGCCGTCGAATGTGACGGTCTCCCAGATGCCGTCGCTGATCTCGCCCTTCAGGTCACTGGAAACCAGGCTGGACAGGTCGGCCAGGTAGCCCTGCTTGGCGAACTCGCCGATCGCCGCGCTCTCGTACTGGAAGATGTCCGGCGCGTCGCCGCCCTCGAACGAGGTCAGCAGCTGGTCGTGCACCGAGTTCCAGTCGCCCTGCACGTACTCGACCTGGATGTCGGGGTGCTCGGCGTTCCACTTGTCGACCAGTTCCCTGTTCGCGGCCAGCGAGTCCTTCTGCCACGCCAGGCTGAGGAACCGCAGCTTGACAGGGCCTTCGGAGGAGGACGAGTCATCGTCGCCACTGCCGCACCCGGACAGTCCTATGAGGAGCGCCGCGGAGACGGCGACCAGTTTACGAAGCATGGGGCCTCCTTAACCCTTGACAGCACCCGCGAGCGACCCGGAGGTCAACCGGCGTTGCAGGAATGCGAAGAAGATCAGGCTCGGGATCGTCGCCATGAGTGAGCCGGCGGCGAGGGGTCCGAGCCTTGCGATGCCTTCGACGCCCACGAACCGCGCCAGCGTCACCGGCAGGGTCGCGAGGTCGGGGCTCTTGAGCAGCACCAGTGCGAAGAAGAACTCGTTCCAGGCGGAGATGAACGCGAACAGCGAGGTGGCCACCACGCCGGGCGCGAGCAGCGGGGCGACAACCCGGCGCAGTACCTGCAACCGGGTGGCGCCGTCGACGGCGGCGGCCTCCTCCAGCTCGCGCGGAATGTTGCGGACGAAGCCCTGCAGCATCCACAGCGCGAACGGGAGTGCCCACACGACGTAGACCAGGATCAGGCCGGCATGAGTGTTGACGAGGTCGACCTGCCGGAGGATGAGAAACAGCGGGATCACCAGCAGCACGAACGGGAAGAGCTGGGAGAGCAGCACCCAGCCCAGCGCCGCCGTGCCCAGCTTGGTCTTGAAGCGCGCGAGTGCGTAGGCCGCCGGCAGCGCGACGAGGACCGTCAGCACCGCCGACGCGAGCGACACCTGGAGGCTGTTGAGCGCCGCCCGCCCCAGCTCCTGCTCCGTGAACGCCTGCACGTAGTTGTCGAGCGTCGGGTTGTGCGGGATCAGGGTGGGGTGGATCTCCACCATCTCGCGCGGCGGCTTGAACGACGTGGAAAGCATCCACACGAGCGGGAAGCCCAGAAAGACCATGTACCCCAGCAGCGCGACGTACTGGAAGGCGCGCGTGGTCCGGCTCGCTTTCATGCGTTCGCCTCCCTCAGCCTGCGGCGCAGGTACACCGCCAGCAGCGCCACGATGATCACGACCATCACGTTGCCGAGCGCCGCCGCGTACCCGTAGTTGCCGTACCGGAACGCCTCCTCGTACGCGAAGAGCATCGGCAGCATCGTGCGGCCGCCCGGCCCGCCCGCGGTCAGCACATACACCAGGCCGAACGAGTTGAAGTTCCAGATGAAGTCAAGGGAGGTGATCGCCACGATCACCGGCATCAGGGATGGCACGGTGACGCTGCGAAAGCGCTGCCACGCCGTCGCGCCATCCACCGCCGCCGCCTCGTGCAGCTCGCGCGGCACCCCTGACAACCCTGCCAGCAGCACGATCGTGGTCTGCGGCATCCCCGACCAGACGCCCACCATGATCACGGCGGGCAGGGCGGTGCCGAAGTCGCCGAGCCAGTTGTGCTGAAGCCCCTCGGCACCGCCGCGGTACAGCACCTCGTTGAGCAGGCCGGCGTCCGGGTGGTAGACCAGCCGCCACATGATGCCGACGATGACCGGCGGCATCGCCCACGGCACCAGCGCCATCACCCGCCCGAACCCGCGAAACTTCAGCGGCTGGTTCAGCAGCAGCGCCAGCCCGAAGGCCAGCACGAACTGCAGGATCGTCACCGCGAAGGCCCACACCAACCCGATCCGGAAGGCGCTCCAGAAAAGGTCGTCGTTCATCAGCTCGCGGTAGTTCTCGACGCCCGTGAAGTTGGTGTCGACGTTGCGACCCGCGCGGGCGTCGGTGAAACCCAGGTAGATGCCGCGCAGCAGCGGGATCACCGACAGCACCACGACCGGCAGCAGCGCCGGCAGGAGCAGCAGGTAGATCGTGGTGCGGTCGGACCGCGCCCTCGCCTTGTAGTCCGGCTTCCGCGTCGGAGGCGCCTCCACCACAGTCGTCATGAGGCACCTCCGCTTGACGCGCGGATCACCAGGCTGGGCGGGACCTGCTCGCGGCGGGGCGGCAGGTCGGCGTCCGCGATCCGGTCCAGCAGCAGCTGGGCGGCCAGCCGGCCACGGATCTCGGAGCCCAGCGACACGCTGGAGATCTGCGGGTACGACATCTGGGCCAGCTCGGTGTCGTCCATGCCGACCAGGGCCACGTCCTGTGGTACCCGAAGGCCGGAGACCAGCAGCGCGTGCAGCGCCCCGACCGCGATCAGATCGTTGGCGCAGACGATCGCGTCCGGACGCGCGCGGGCGAGCAGCCGCTCGGCGGCGGCGCGGCCGGCCGCGTACTGGAAGTCACCCACCTCGATCATGTCGGCGCTCATTCCGTGACGCGCCATGGCCGCGCGATAGCCGGCATCGCGGGCGACGCCCGGCACCGTGTCCAGGGGGCCATTGAGAAAAGCGATCCTGGTACGCCCAGCGGCGGCCAGGTGATCGACGGCGAGCGCGACACCGGTACGCGAGTCGGTGCGGACGTTGTCTACTGGGACGTCGTCCGGGAGTTGGCCGATCACCACCACCGGCACCGGACTGGCCGTCATGGCCTCGACGTGCGAGTCGGTGACCCGGATCGGAGAAATGATCATGCCATCGACGTAACGGTGGGCGAGGCGGCGCAGTAACGCGGTCTCGCTGGCCACCTGGCCGCTGGTGGCGTGCACCAGCAACTGCCGCCCGGACTCGGCGACCACCGCCTCGATGGCTCGCATCATGGCGACGTACACCGGGTTGCCGATGTCTTCGACGGCGAACGCGATCAGACCCGTGCGCTGCGACTGGAGCGAGCGTGCGATCGCGTTGGGCACGTACCCGACCTCGGCGGCCGCCTCACGCACCCGGCGGACGGTCTCCGCGCTCCCGCCCACCCCGTTGAGCACCCGGGATGCGGAGGCGATCGACACCCCGGCCCGAGCCGCGACGGTATGCACTGTCGGCCGCCCGTCCGTCGCGTCGTGTAAACGTTTACGCCCCACGCGCCTGACCTCCGCAGCTCCCTTTGTAAACGTTTCCGGAAGTCTGCGCCCCACCGCCCCGAAGGTCAACCCTTGTTACAACTTCGTTTCCCCGCCGCGCCCTTTCCGCCGATCAAGGGACGGGAGGAACCGAAGGGATGCGGTGGGTGGGGGTGGTGCCGGCATACGTGTAGAGCTGGTGGCCGTGGCGTTGCTCTGTCGTCACCACGTACCTGTGGCGGACGCCGTTGATGTCGAGTTCGACCAGCGAAGCGTCCTCGGGGTCGAAGAAGGTGCCGTCGCGCGGGCCGCCCACGAGAATCGCGTCCATGCGGACGGAGTACCCGTCACGCTGAGGCGGAAACCCGCAGGTCATCCACCTCGACGACCTCGCGGCCCAACGGCCAGAACGCGGCCGGCACGAGCTTGAAGTTCGCGATGCCGAACGGTATGCCGATGATCGTCAGGCACAGCCCGATGCCGGCGAGGATGTGGGCGAGCGCCAGCCACCAGCCGGCCAGCACCACCCAGAGCACGTTGGCGAGGCCCGAGCCGACCCCGGCGCCCGGCTTGGGCACCAGCGTCCGGCCGAAGGGCCACAAGGAGTAGTACGCGAGCCGCAGCGACGCCACCCCGAACGGGATCGTGATCACCAGTACGAAGCAGATGAGGGCCGCGATGCCGTACCCGATGGCCAGTACGATCCCGCCGCCGAAGATAAGCCAGAGCAGGTTGAGAAGGGTCCGGATCATGCTTCCAGCATGACTCCCAGAATCAAGCCGAGGCGTACAGCGTGTCGATCTCGTCGCGTGTGGGCAGGGACACGGACGCGCCGAGGCGGCGAGCGCAGACGGCGCCGGCCGCGCACGCCCAGCGCACGGCGTCGACCAGATCGCGTCCCTCGCCCCACGCCACGGCCAGCGCGCCGGTAAAGGCGTCGCCCGCCGCCGTCGAGTCGACCGTGTCGACCTTGAAGGCCGGCACGCGGGTACCCTCGCCGTCGCGGGAGACGTACCAGGCGCCCTCGTCGCCGAGGGTGACGACCGCGCGCGGCACGACCGAGAGCAGCGCCGCCGGGTCCTCGCTGCCGCTACCGAGGATGGCCTGGGCCTCGCCTTCGTTGACGACGAGCAGGTCGACGGCCGCCAGCAACTCGTCGGGCAGGTCGCGCGCGGGGGCGGCGTTCAGCAGTACCCGAACACCGGCTGCGCGGGCGGCGACGGCCGCCTGCGTCACCGTCTCGACCGGGATTTCGAGCTGGCACACCAGAACGTCGGCGCCCTTGATGGTGGCGAGCTCGGCCTCGGTCAGCGCACCGAACGCGCGGTTGGCTCCCGGGGTGACCACGATGGTGTTCTCACCTTTGGCGTTCACCACGACGAGGGCCACGCCCGACGAGCCGTAAACGACTCGGGCATGCGCGCTGTCGACCCCGGACGCGGCGAGCCGGGCCTTGAGGGTCACACCGAACGCGTCAGAACCGATCGCACCGAGGAACGAGCAGGAGGCGCCGGCCCGGGACGCGGCGATCGCCTGGTTGGCGCCCTTGCCACCGGGCACCATCGTGAAGTCGTTACCGAGCACGGTCTCACCCGGCCGGGGCAGCGCCGGAGCGGTCGCGACCAGGTCCATGTTGGCGCTGCCGGCCACAACGACACGGGGCTGACGCATCAACGGAGTCTAGACCGCTCAGGAGAACGCGGTGAATCGTTCTCCCGACCGTTCCAGCTTCAGCGGTACCCCGAACGTCTTCGACAGGTTGTCGCTGGTCAGTACCGTGCCGATCAGTCCTTGCGCGACCACGCCGCCCTCGCGCAGCAACAGCGCGTGGGTGAAGCCTGGCGGTATCTCCTCGACGTGGTGAGTGACCAGCACCATCGCCGGGGCGTCCGGGTCGTACGCCAGCTCGGCCAGCCGGTTCACCAGGTCTTCGCGGGCACCAAGGTCGAGGCCGGCGGCGGGCTCGTCGAGCATCAGCAGCTCGGGATCGGTCATGAGGGCGCGGGCGATCTGCACGCGCTTGCGCTCCCCCTCCGACAGGGTCCCGTACGCGCGATCGGCCATCCCAGCCACGCCGAACTGGTCGAGCAGCGCCCTCGCGCGCACCTCGTCGATCGACTCGTACCGCTCGCGCCAGCGACCCACGACGCCCCATGAGGCGGTCACCACGACGTTGTGCACGAGCTCCTCGCCGGGGATCCGCTCGGCGAGCGCGGCGCTGGACAGGCCGATCCTGGTGCGCAGCTCGTTGACGTCGGTGCGACCGAGCCGTTCGCCGAGTACGCGCGCGGTGCCCGTACTGGGATAGAGCCGGGCACCGGCGATGTTGAGCAGCGTGGTCTTGCCGGCGCCATTAGGGCCGAGCACCACCCACCGTTCGTCCAACTCGACCCGCCACGTGAGGTCGCGCAACAGATGCGCGCCGGAGCGCGTTACACCGACTCCGTCGAGGTCAATCACCAGATCGTCGTTCGCCGCGGGCACTGGACCATCCAACCACGGCCGACCGGCCTACCCCCCACGGATGTGACGCTCACCGTAAGGTTCATCCGCATGACCGAGCTAGCTGGCGTTCGCCTCCGCTCACGCGGGCCATGCGGCGCATGACCGTCATCCAGATCGAGGGGCTGCGCAAGACCTTCCGCACCCTGCGAGGCGGCGCCCGGGTCGCGCTGGACGGCTTCGACATGACCGTCGAGGCCGGACAGGTGCACGGGTTCCTCGGCCCGAACGGTTCGGGCAAGACCACGACACTGCGCGCGCTGCTCGGCCTGGTACATGCCGACGACGGCCGGATGGCGGTGCTGGGTCACCAGACGCCAGTCGAACTGCCGGCCGTCGCGGGCAGGGTCGGGGCGATCGTGGAAAGCCCCCAGTTCTTCGGCAACTTCACCGGCCGCCGCACGCTACGCCTGCTCGCCACGGCCGGCGGTGTGCCGCACGAGCGGGTCGAGGAGGTGCTCGACCAGGTCGGGCTGCGTGACCGTGGCGACGAGCGGGTCAAGGGGTACTCGCTGGGCATGAAGCAGCGGCTCGCGGTCGCGTCGGCTCTGCTGAAGCAGCCGGAGTTGCTGATACTCGACGAGCCGGCCAACGGGCTGGACCCGGCCGGTATCCGGGAGATGCGCGACCTGATGCGCGACCTGGCTGCCGCCGGCGTGACCGTGCTGGTGTCCAGCCACATCCTGGCCGAGATCCAGCTGATCTGCGATCACGTGACGATCATCTCGCGCGGCCGGCGTGTGGCGAGCGGTCCGGTCGCCGACGTGGTGTCGGGGTTCGACAAGGGCGAGTACCGGGTGCGCGTCGCCGACCACGAGCGGGCGGCCGAGGTGGTCCGTGCCGCTGGGCTGCCGGTGACCGTCCACGATGACCACTTCGTGGTGGGTGACCTGGCCGATCCGGCGTGGGTCAGCCAGACGCTGGGCGGGCAGGGCTTGTGGGTGCGCGAGCTGACCCCCCTCACTCCCGACCTGGAGAGCGTCTTCCTCCAGCTCACCGGCACCGAGCCCGAGCCGGGCGCGCACAAGCAGGTCGACGACGCGGTGCGGCCCGGCTCCGAGACTGAACTGACCGTGTCGGTGGCCGCGGAGGACCCGAAATGAACCTGGTACGCGCCGAGGTGAGCCGGCTACTGGCCCGCCGGTTCACGCAGCTGATGCTGGTTTTGCTGGTCGGTGCCTTCGTGGTCACGATCGCGACCACCTTGGCGAGTTCGCACCGGCCCACCGCCGCCGAGTGGGAGCGGGCCGAGTTCCAGGTCGTGCAGGAAGAGTCGCGCCACGAGGAGATGCGGGAGCACTGCGAGTCGGGCCGAGGGACCACGGATTTCTGCCAGGCCCTGAGCGAGCGGAAGCCCCGCCTGGAGGACTACCTGTTCGGCGTCTTCGTATTCGAGCGCGAGATCCGCGCCCTCGTCTACTTCATGGCGGCCTTCCTCGCGCTCTTCGGCTTTCTGGTGGCGGCCTCGTTCATCGGCGCGGAGCTGAACTCAGGCGGCATGACGAACCTGTTGCTGTGGCGACCGCAGCGGCTGACCGTGCTGGGGACCAAGCTCGGCACGATGCTGGGCGGAGTACTCGCGGTCGCCTTGGTCGCCACGATCGGCTACATCGCGTCCTTCTGGGTGATCGCCCAGGCCAACGGCCTGCCGGGTGACGTCGACGCGGAGTTCTGGGGCGATCTGACGATGGTCGTGGTGCGCGGCCTGCTGCTGGTGCTGGGTGCCGCAGCGCTCGGCTTCTGCCTGGCGACGCTGGGCCGGCACACTGCCGCGGCGATGGGTGTCGTGGCGGGGTACGCGATCGTCTGGGAGGTCGGCGCGCGCATCGTGATGGAGGTCGTGGAGACCGACCGCGCCGAGACGTTCATGCTGTCCACCTACCTGGGTGCGTGGATGGATGGCCGCGTCACGTTCTACGACGGGCCCTGCATGGGTTCCTTCGCAGAGTGCTCCTACTCGTTGACCTGGGCACACGGCATGATCGTGCTGAGCGCGCTGGTGGCCGTCGTTGCGGTCGGCGCGTTCGCGTCCTTCCGCCAGCGCGACCTCGCGTAGTCAGACGGTAGAGCCGAAGACTTCGTCGCGCGCCGCGTGGAGCCCGGTGAGCAAGGCGCCCTTGAGCACCGGCTCTTCGGCCACCTCGCTGACGACGACCCGCGGCGCCACCAGCGTGATCGCGGCCACCTCGTGCTGTACCCGCTCCGCCAGCGCGCTGCCGCCCGCCTGGCCGACCTCGCCGGAGAGCACGACGAGCGGCGGGTCGAGCACCACGCACGTGCTGGCGACGCCGAGCGCCAGTCGCCGGGCCACCTCGTCGAGCATCGGGCCGCCCTTGGTGCCGGCGGCGATGGCGGCGCGTACCGCCTCGCCCGCGCTTCCGCCCCGGAAGCCGTGCTCGCGAGCGACCGCACGCACCGCGTCGGCGGCGGCCACCTGCTGGAAGGCGCCCTTGGAGCGGCGGTACGCGTCGCGCGGGATGGGCGCGCCCGGCACCGGCAGGTATCCGATCTCGCCGGCGGCGCCGGTGCTGCCCTGGTGCAGCCGACCGCCCAGCATGATCGCGAGGCCGACGCCGCCGCCGATCCAGATGAGCACGAAGTCTTCGACGCCCTTTGCCGCCCCGTCGTGCGCCTCGGCGACGGCGGCGAGGTTGACGTCATTGCCGAACACGACGGGCGTGTGCAGGTCTTCGCGCAGCGCGGCGAGCAGGCCGCGGTGCCAGCGCGGCAGGTTCCACGCGAAGGTGATGTCGCCGGTGCCCGGGTCGACGAGGCCGGGCGTGCCGAGCACGACCCGCTTGACGGTGCCGAGGTCTGCCTTGGCGCTACTGGCCGCGCGTACGACCGCGTTGTGCACCACGCCCACCGGGTCGTCGTTGTCCTTAGTGGACTGCTCGACCCGGCCGACCACGGCGCCGGTGATGTCGGCGCAGGCGGCCACGACGCTGTCGGCGTCGACGACGACGCCGATGACGTGGGCGCTGCTCGGCGTCACGGCGTACAGCTGGGCGTTGGGGCCGCGACCGCCGGCCTGCTCGCCCACGCGCGTCACGAGCCCGCGCTCTTCCAGTCGCTCGACGAGCTGCGATGCGGTTACCTTGCTGAGACCGGTCAGTTCACCGAGCTGTGCCCGGGTGAGGGGGCCGCGAGAAAGCAACAGCTCCAGCGCGGCGCGGTCGTTGAGCGCGCGGAGCAGACGCGGTGTGCCGGGCAGGCGCGGGGAGGCCATGTACCGTCCTCTAGTACTAAAGAAACCTTACATTTTGACCTTAACGACTTAACCGAGTAAGCCGTAGCGTAATCGTGCGGAAGCATGGGTGCGGTCATCCGGCCGGCCGGGGGGCTACTCGCTCGAAAGGGGAGCACACAGGTGTCGACCGATCCAGGGCTACGCCGGCTCGCGCTACGCACACTGCTGGCCGCCTTTCCCGGCACGACCGCGCCGCCATGGGCCCTCGACCTTGTCGGTGAAGGACTGGCGGGATACACGCTCTTCGGATTCAACATCAACAAGGCTACGCAAGTTGCGGCGCTCGCGGGTGCCCTGCGCGGCGTGCGATCCGACGTCCTGGTCGCGATCGACGAGGAGGGCGGCGACGTCACCCGGCTCGCGCACGCGACCGGCAGCCCGTACCCCGGCAACGCCGCACTGGGCGTGGTCGACGATCCGGAGCTGACCCGGCGGATCTACCAGGCGATCGGAGGCGATCTGGCCGCCACCGGAGTCAACCTGAACCTCGCGCCAACCGTCGACGTCAACACGGCCGACGACAACCCGATCATCGGCACCCGGTCGTTCGGCGCCACACCAGAACGGGTGGCCGCGCACGCCGCAGCCGCCGTCGCAGGGCTTCAGGAGGCGGGCGTGGCCGCGTGCGCCAAGCACTTCCCGGGCCACGGCGCGACCGTCGCCGACTCGCATCTCGAACTGCCCACCGTGGACGCACCGCTCGACCTCCTGTGCGCTCGCGACCTGCCGCCGTTCCGGGCGGTCGTCGAAGCCGGCACGCGCGCGGTCATGAGCGCGCACATCCGGGTGCCGGAGCTGACCGGCAGCGCTCCGGCGACGTTCAGCCGGGCGGCGCTGGTCGATCTGCTCCGCGGCGAGTTGGGCTTCACGGGGGCGGTGGTTACCGACGCGCTGGAGATGAGGGGCGCCGCGCTGGCCGCCGGCGGTACCGCGCGGGCCGCGGTACCCGCTCTGCTTGCCGGTGCCGACCTGCTCTGCATCGGCGCGAAGGTCGACGCGGCGCTCGTGGAGGATGTCGCCGCGCAGATCGCGGCGGCCATCGCCGACGACCGCCTGCCGGCGGCGCGGGTCGAGGAGGCCGCGCAGCGGGTGGCCGCGCTCGCCGCGTGGGCCTCACGGCCCGCGCCGGCGCTCGCCGCGCCGGGTCTCGGATACCGGGCCGCCCGTCTGGCGGTCCGGGTCGAGGGCTCCTTGGACGACCTTCGTACACCGCTCGTGGCGCAACTGGTATCGGACTCCACCATCGCCGAAGGACGGGTGCCGTGGGGGCTCGGCCCGCACCTCGACGGCACCGAGCACGTCCGCGTGGTAGCCGTCGAAACCGACGCGGCCGCCCTGCTGGCCCAGGCCGGCGACCGCCCGATCGTGGTCGTCGCCCGGCACGTCCACCGAGCGCCGGCCGCCCGCGCGCTGATCGAGGCGCTGGCCGCCAGGCACCCCGTCGCGGTCGTCGAGATGGGCTGGCCGTCGAGCTGGCGACCGGCGGGAACACGGGCGTTCGTCACCACGTTCGGCGCGAGCCACGCCAACGGTCGCGCCGCCGCGGAAGCGCTCGGATTGACCAACAGTCACGCAGAGTAGTTGAGTCGTACTCCGCCGAACGGATCATTTCGCCCTTTCTCCTCTTGAAACGCGATTTAGCACCACGTAGCGTTACGACTCAGTAAGCCACGGCCTGGGGAAACCAGCGGGCCGCGGGCCCGGACACCCCCCGACCGGGCCCGCGGTTCTGCGCTCAGGGACTCGCCTCGTAATCCTGGCCGCCGGGCTGGCCGCGCTCGGCTTCTGGCAGCCCTCCACCATCAACCTGTGCTTCGACGGCGCCCGGTGCCCCACCGGTCGCGACGGCCAGCCAAGCGGCGGCGACATCGCGCTCGTGGAGTTCCTCGGCCTGGTGGGTGGTGTGCTCAGCGCCATGGCGTCGATCCGCGGGATGCGAGGCACGTCCACGCCGTACGGGTACCCGTCGCGCTCGCGCTGCTGAAACTGCCCGCCGGCGCGCTCATCTCGCTCACCGCCCTGATTCTGCTCGCTGGGCGGTTCCTACCTGGACTGTCCGCCTTGGACAGCACGCAGCTAGGCCCTGTGTCGAGGTGACGGCCGGAGCGAGGCGAGGCCCAGGCGGCGTCCGGCAAGGCGGGCCCTACGCCCCGTAGACGGACCAGCCTCGGTCGGCAAAGCCGGCCGCCTCGGCCACGCGGGCGGAGGCGGTGTTGTCGGGGGCGTGCAGGTATGTCGGCACCGCGCCCTCGTCGAGGATGCGGCGAGCCGCCTGCGTGACCAGCCGCCGGGCCAGGCCCTGCCCCCGGGCCTCCTTCTCGGTGCCGACCGCGATCTCGTTGCCGTACTGGTCGTGCCGCTTGATGCCGACCCCCGCCAGGTAGCCGCCCGACGGAGAACGAGCGACCAGCACCTCCCCGCCGAACGGGCGCAACCACTCCGGCACCACCGGGTCGTCGACCGGCAGCCACTCCCCGGCGTCGGGCAGGTTTTCCGGCCCCAGGCTGTATCGGAACACGCCCCGATACACGCGGCGGTCTGCGTCCAGCCCCACCGCCTCCGGCAGCTTCGCCAGCAGGTCGTCGATCGGAAGGTCGGCCAACGCCCGAGCGGCCGCCGCGCGGGACGGAGGCACGGACAGCACCGTGCCCGTGGGCGTGCCGACGCCAACCAACGGATACACCGTGCCGTCCCAGCCCGGCAACGTGCGCCGCTCGGAGCCGACCACGGTGACCTCCCGGCCGGGCGGCCACTGGCCGAGCCACGTCACCAGGTGGTGGTACAGGCGCTTGTCGAGCATCGATCAGAACCCTACCTGTCGCCTGGACCCGGGTCGGCAGTGACCGTGATCGCGGGGGCGCCTCATGCCGCGGCAGAGGTACGGACCAGCGTGCGGATCTGGCGCAGCAGCACGGACAGCGCGGCCAGGTCGGCCCGGGAGTCACCGAACTCCCCGATCGCGTTGCGGGTCCGGTTGATGGTGGCGACATTGGCCCGTTCCCATACCCGCACACGCTCATCGGCCGGCAGCTCGGACGGCGTCGATGTCAGCACCTCGGCGGTGAGCGCGGCCAGCGCGGCGTACAGGTCGTAGCGCAACGCCATCCGGGCCAGCGTCTGCCACCGGTCTTCACGGGGCAGCAGCGAGATCTTCGACAGCAGCTCGTCCACACGGAACTCTTCGGACAGTACGAAGTAGACCGACGCCACCTCGGAGACGTCGCGGCTGATCGTCGTCGCCGTCTCGACGACGTCGAGCAGCCCGAAGCCGTACACCATGCGGGTCGTGTGGACGGCGAGCTCCTCCGGCAGCCCCTGCGAGACAAGGCCTTCGGCGTGCGCCCGCAGCGTCTCCTGCTCCGCGCCGCGGAAAAGCACCTCCAGGCGCGGCAACAGCTCCGACACCCCGGGCCGCAGGCGCCGGATCTCGCCCGGCACGTCGAGTGGCGAACGGCGCGAGGTCACAAGCCACCGCACCGCCCGGTCGAGCAGCCGCCGGCTCTCCAGGTGGACGATCGTCTGCACCGCCGTCGGCACCTTGTTGTCGAGCGTCTCCACGGCGGCCCAGATGTCTCGCAGGCCGAAGATCTCGCGCACCACCACGTACGCGCGCAGCACGTCGGCGGGTGACGCGCCGGTCTCCTCCATCGCCCGGAAGACGAACGACGTGCCGCCGCGGTTGACCACCTCGTTGACGAGTTGGGTGGTCACGATCTCGCGACGCAGACGGTGGCCGGTCATGCGGTCGGCGTACTGGTCGCGCAGCGGGGTTGGGAAGTAGTCCACCAGGACCTCGGTCGTCCAGTCTTCGTCCGGCAGGACATCCGCGAGGATCTCGCGCTCCAGCACGATCTTCACGTATGCCAGCAGCACCGCGAACTCCGGCGTGGTGAGCCCGCTGCCCCGCGCCTCCAGCTCCTCGTCGCTGGGCAGCGCTTCGAGCCCACGGTGCAGCCCACCGGAGCGCTCCAGCTCGGCCAGCATCCTGCGGTGCACCGGTAGCAGCGACGCCGCCTGCGCACGGGCGTTGGCGAGCGCCAGCGCCTGCTGGTAATTGTCGCGCAGCACCAGATCGGCGACCTCGTCGGTCATCTCGACCAGCAGGGCGTCGCGCTCGGGCGTGGTCAGCTCGCCGTCGGCCACCGTCCCACCAAGCAGGATCTTGATGTTGACCTCATGGTCGGAGCAGTCGACACCGGCCGAGTTGTCGATGAAGTCGGTGTAGATGCGGCCACCCTTTGCCGCGAACTCGGTCCGCCCGCGCTGGGTCAGACCCAGGTTGCCGCCCTCGCCCACCACCTTGCAGCGCAGGTATGCGCCGGTGACCCGGATCGCGTCGTTCGCCTTGTCGCCGACCTCCGCATTGGACTCGTCGCTCGCCCTGACGTAGGTACCGATGCCGCCGTTCCACAGTAGATCTACCGGCGCCATCAGGATCGCCCGCATCAGCTCGGCCGGCGACAACGCGGTGACATCGCCGTCGAGGCCGAGCGCGGCGCGCATCTGCGGCGTTATCGCGATGGATTTGGCGGTACGCGGAAACACGCCGCCGCCCTCGGAGATGAGCGTGGCATCGTAGTCCGCCCACGACGAGCGCGGCAGGTCGAAGATGCGCCGCCGCTCCACATAGGACGTCGCCGCGTCGGGCGTCGGGTCGACGAAGATGTGCCGGTGGTCGAACGCGGCCACCAGCCGGATGTGCTCCGACAGCAGCATCCCGTTGCCGAACACGTCGCCGGACATGTCACCGACACCGACCACCGTGAAGTCCTCGGACTGCGTGTCGACACCGAGGTCACGGAAGTGGCGCTTGACGGACTCCCACGCGCCGCGCGCGGTGATGCCCATCTTCTTGTGGTCGTACCCCGCCGAGCCGCCAGAGGCGAAGGCGTCGCCCATCCAGAAGCCCCGCGCCACCGAGATCTCGTTGGCGTAGTCGGAGAACGTGGCGGTGCCCTTGTCTGCGGCCACCACGAGGTACGTGTCGTCGCCGTCGTGCCGCACCACGTCACGCGGCGGCGCGACCTTGCCGCCGACGATGTTGTCGGTGACGTCGAGCAATGCCCCGATAAACCTGCGGTAACACGCGACCGCCTCGTCGCGGTCGCCCGGCTTCTGCTTCAGGACGAAGCCGCCCTTGGCACCCACCGGCACGATCACGGCGTTCTTCACCATCTGTGCCTTGACCAGGCCAAGCACCTCGGTGCGGAAGTCTTCCCGCCGGTCGGACCAGCGCAGGCCGCCGCGCGCCACCGCGCCGAAGCGCAGGTGCACGCCCTCGAAGCGCGGCGAGTACACGTAGATCTCGTACTTTGGGCGTGGCGCGGGCAGGTCCGGAATCGCCTGCGGGTCGAGCTTGAACGCGATGTACGACTTCGGGCGGCCGTCACTGCCGCGCTGGAAGAAGCTGGTGCGCAGGGTCGCCTGGATGAGCGTCAGATACGCCCGCAGGATGCGGTCCTGGTCGAGGCTGGCCACGTCGTCGAGGCGCACCCGGATCTCGTCGATCAGCTCCTGGCTGAGCCGCTCCCGGTCGGCCGGCGGCTGGCCGGGCGAGAAGCGCGTCTCGAAGAGCCGCACCAGCAGCGCTGCGATCGCCGGGTACGCGATGAACGTCGACTCCATGTAGTCCTGCGAGTAGACCGTGCCGGCCTGGCGCAGGTACTTGGCGTAGGCGCGGAGGACGACCACCTGCCGCCAGGTCAGCCCAGCGCGCAGCACCAGCTCGTTGAACCGGTCGACCTCCGCCTCGCGCCGCCACGCCGCCGCGAACGCGTTCTCCACGTGCGGGCGCACCTCGGCCAGGGCGCGGTGCGCCTCGGGCAGCCGCAACCCGAAGTCGTACAGGTAGATCGTGCCGTCGGCGCGGTGCATCTCGTACGGCCGCTCGTCAGTCGCCTCCACGCCGAGCGAGTGCAGCACCGGCAGTACAGCCGACAGCATCATCGGCTCGCCGTACCGGTAGATCTTGAACCGGACGTCGGCCTCGTCCTCCCGCTTACGGAACAGGTGCATCTCCAGCTGGCCGCGCTCGTCGAGAAGCTCCAGCTTCGCGAGGTCCTTGACCGCCTCGTGCGGCACGTGCTCGTCCTTGTACCCCTCGGGATACGCGTCCGCGTACCGGAGGAAGAGGGTCTTCGCCTGCTCGTCGCCGAGCTTGCGCTCCAGCACCAGGCGGAAGTCGTCCTCCCACAGCCGAGTCGCGTCGGCGAGCTGCTCGGCCAGCGCGTCGGCGTCGACCGCGCCCGGCGGGCTGGCCGGATCGGTGCGGACGATGAAGTGCACCCGCGCCAGCGTCGACTCGGTCACCCGGGTGGTGTAGTCGACGCCGACGCCATTCAGCTCGCGCAGCAGGATCTCCTGCATGCGCAGCCTGTTCTGCGTCGTGAAACGGTCGCGAGGCAGGTAGATCAAGCAGGAGATGAACCGGCCGTACCCGTCGCGCCGCAGGAAGAGGCGGAGCTGGCGGCGGCCCGCCATGCGCAAGACGCCGATCACCGCGTGGTACAGGTCGTCGGTTTTGATCTGGAAGAGCTCGTCGCGCGGGTACGTCTCCAGAATCTTGAGCAGGTCCTTGCCGGAGTGGCTGCGCTGCGACAGGCCGGAGCGGTCGAGTATCTCGGCGACCTTACGCCGGACCACCGGCAGCTCGCGCACGCTCGTCCGGTACGCCGCACCGGAGAACAGGCCGAGGAACCGCCGCTCGCCGATCACGTCACCGGCGGCGTCGAATAGCTTGATGCCGACGTAGTCCAGGTATGCCGACCGGTGCACTGTCGCCCTGGAGTTGGCCTTCGTGATGATCAGCAGGCGCTTCTCCAGCACCTTCTCGTACGCCTCCGGCGTCATCGACGACAGCACGCGGGGCGCCGTCTGGTCCTGACGGAGGATGCCGAGCCCGGTGCCCATCACGGCCTGGAGCACCTTCTCGCCCTCGACGCCGCCGTCGATCAGCCGGTACTCCCGGTACCCCAGGAAAGTGAAGTGGTCGTCGGCGAGCCAGCGCAGCAGGTCGACCGAGTCGGTGATGTCCTTGTCCGGCACCGGCGGGCGGTCCGGGGTGTTGCGCGCGGCGGCGAGCTCGTCGGCGATGCTGAGCGCCCGGCGGCGCATCTTCGGCCAGTCTTCGACGGCCTCGCGCACGTCGGTGAGCACCCGCTGCAACTCGCGGCGCAACTGCTCTCGAGCGACCGGGTCACGCACCGGGTCGATCTCGATGTGCATCCAGCTCTCGACCAGGTCGCCGGCGATCGCATCGTCGGCCTCGACGTCGGCGGCCACCTCGGCGAGCTTGCCGAGCGGCTCGCGGCGCACCACGATCAGCGGGTGCACGAGCAGGTGCAGGTCGAGGTGGTGGGCGCTGAGCAGGGCGGTCACCGAGTCGACCAGGAATGGCATGTCATCGGTGATGGTCTTGACGACAGTGTGATGATCGTCTGGGCGGGGCTCGCTGATCCGCAGCTTCAGCTCGCCGGGCACCCGCTGCTCAGCCAGCTCGCGATGGCTGCGCGCGGCGGCCAGCATCTCCTCGGCGGTGTAGCCGACCAGCTCCTCATCGGGCGCGAACCGCCAGAACCGGTCGACGAGAGCGGCCGACTCAAGGTCGTCACCGGCGAGCGCGACGGCTTGCTCGACCAGTCGCTCGGTACTGGGTACCGGCTCCTCGATCTCAGCGTCCTCGACCTCGTCAGGTGGCAACGCGTCTTCGAGAAGACTCGCGGCCTTGACCGGACGCCCGACCATGGGTGCACACTCCCCCCTCGCCCACACCGTTGTGGGCCGGTTCTTCTGTCAGCCTAGTCTGAGTACCCGGGCCCAGAAGTAGTAGGCATCACCGGGGCATCGGCGATCGCGTCACACGTATTACGGTCGAGGACATGCGTGTCACGGGGATTGCGTGCGTACTGCTGGCGGCCGGCACACTGACCGCCTGCTCAGGCGGGGACGGACCCGACAAGACGGTCGATGCCTTTCTGGCCGGATGGAAAAGCGGCCAGCTCAACGAGGTCGGCTTCGTCGACCCGACCGGCCAGAAAGTGCCCGCCACCGACGTCGCCGACCAGGTCAAGTCACTCACCGGCGAGTTGGGCAAGACCCCTCCGGCGCTCAAGCGTGAGGGTGATCCAAAGGTCACCAAAGACATCGCCACCAGCGCGGTCACCGTCGACTGGACGCTTCCCGGCGGCGCCCACTGGACGTACCCGACGACCGTCCGGCTGCGCCAGGCCAAAGACGACGCCTGGCAGGTGATCTGGGAACCAAAGATCATCCAGGAGAAGCTCAGCGCCGGCGACGTGCTCACGACCCGCCGCCTCGCCGCTGACCGGGGCGCGATCGTCGATGCCGCCGGGCAGCCGATCGTCCAGAAGAAACCCGTCATGGTCGTCGGCGTCGAGCCGCAGCGCATCACGCAGATCGACGTGCTGATCAAGGACCTCGACCGGCTGTTCAAGTCGGTGAACACCGAGGTCGGCATGGCGGACCTCCCCGACACCGTGGCCAAGGCTCAACCAAACGCCTTCGTCGACGTGGTGTCGCTGCGCCAGGAGGTATTCGCACAAATCGAGCAGTCGCTGCGAGATCTGCCCGGCACTGTGTTCCGGCAGGAGCAGCGTTATCTGGCGCCCAGCCGCGAATTCGCACGCGCTCTGCTCGGCACCGTCGACCCGGTGCTCAAAGAGGACATGGACAAGAACCCCGGCAAATTCGTCATCGGCGACCTCATCGGTCACGGTGGGCTCCAGGGCAGGTACGACGAGAAGCTGCGCGGCACCACCGGGCAGGCCGTCGTGATCACCCGCAAGGGCCCGTCTGCCGACGCCCCGGCGGAGACCGTGGCCGAGGTGTTCCGCAGCGAACCCAAAGCCGGCACGCCACTCAAGGTCACCCTCGACCGCAAGGTACAGAACGCCGCCGACACCGCGCTGAAGGGCAACCCGCGCAACACCGCCATCGTGGCGCTGAAGATCAGCGACGGCTCGATCCTCGCGGTCGCCAACGGCCCCGGCGCCAGCGGCAACAACCTCGCCTTCAACGCCTCCGTGCCGCCCGGCTCGACGTTCAAGATGGTGTCCGCCCTCGGCCTGCTCGACGCCGGAGCGGTCAGCCTGAACGGCGCCGTCGACTGCCCCAAGACCCTCAACGTGCCCGGCCGGCCGGCGATCAAGAACTCCCACGACATGGCCCTCGGCAAGGTGCCGTTCCGGGTCGACTTCGCCAAATCGTGCAACACGGCGTTCGCGTCGCTGGCCCCGAAGCTCGGCGATGACGGGCTCGGCAACGCCGGCCGGTCACTCGGCCTCGAAGGAAAGTGGGACCTGGGCATCGACGCCTTCACCGGCAAGGTCTCCACCGGCGGCTCCGCCGGCGAGCGCGCGGCGGCCGCCTTCGGGCAAGGCACCACCGTGGTCAGCCCACTCGCCATGGCCTCCGCCACCGCGGCCGTCGCCCGCGGTCAGTGGCAGCAGCCCAAACTGCTCCTCGACCCGGCACCCGCGTCGACCGCACCCGCCGGCCCGCAGCTCAAGGCATCCTCCGTCGATCCGCTGCGCCAGATGATGCGCGAGGTGGTCACCGCGGGCACGGCCTCCGCGCTCAAGGACGTGCCCGGCGGCGCGGTGCACGGCAAGACCGGCACCGCCGAGTTCGACAACAACCCCGCACACACGCATGCGTGGTTCGTGGGCTGGCAGGGCGACATGGCGTTCGCCGTCTTCGTCGAAAACGGCGGCGACAGTACAGCCAGCAGCGTCCCCCTAGCCGAAAAGTTCCTCCGCGCCCTCTAACCCCGCCCACCCCGCCGATCCCGCCTCGCGCCGCCCCGGGCGCACCCCGCCCCGCGCCCCGGGCGCGCGCCGCGCGCCCGCCTCTCCCCGTCGATCAAGGGCAAACGCACGTGCTTCGATCTCCAAACCACGTGCATTCGCCCTTGATCGACGGACATCTCCTTGATCGCGGCCAAGCTCCCCCAAGCGCGCCGCGCGCCGCGCCGCGCCCGCGCGCCCCCTTCGTCGATCAAGGGCGAATGCACGCGGTTCGATCTCAAAACCGCGTGCATTCGCCCTTGATCGACCGAAATTCCCTTGATCGCGGCCTCATGCCGCCTGCTCACCACCCGCGCCTCGGCCCCCCGACACCAGCCAAAGGCGGGTCGCCAACCCGTCCCGGCACGCAAGCGGCAAGATCACCCGCCATGATCGGATCGAGCGGCAGCCCCGCGCAGGCCTCGCACCGCACGGTGCGCCGATCAAGGCCATTCGCATCGATCAAGGGCGAATGCACGTGGTTTGGAGATCGAACCACGTGCGTTTGTCCTTGATCGACGAGGAGAGAGCGCGCGGCACGCGCGGCCCGGAGCACGCGCGGCACGCGCGGCCCGGAGCACGCGGGAGCGCGCGGGGCGCGGGCCTGCGGGACGTGGGCGGGTTAGGCGATTTCGGCTATTGGTTCGGGTGTGGTTACTCGGGCCAAGCCGGCCACCAGGGTTGCCGTGATGTCGGAGGCGTACTCGCCGTCGGGGTCGTAGTCGGGGTCGAAGACGGTGATCTCGACTCCCAGGCAGTCGGGTGTCGATACCAGCCCGCCCAGCAGCAACTCCAGCTCCGGAAACGCGATCCCGCCCGGATCCGGTGCGTCGACGGCGGGCATGACGGATGGGTCGAGCACGTCGACGTCGATGTGCACCCAGTATCCGACGCAGTCGGTGAGCTGCTCGCGGGCCCATTGGGCGGTGCGCGCGGCCCCTTCGGCGCGCAGGGCCGGCACGGGCCGGGTGATGATGCCGGCGGCTTGCAGGTCTAGGCGGTACTCATCCTGCGCCCGGATGCCGAGCACCACCACGTCGATGTCGCGGAAGTACGGCCGGCGGCCCTCGATGGCGGCGAGGTCGGCCTGGCCCCGGCCGGTGGCCAAGGCGAGGTCTTCGCCGGCTGCCGCCCCGACGTACGAGGCGTTGCCGGGGTGCCGGAAGTCGGAGTGACCGTCGACGAAGACCAGCCCGACGCGACCGCCGAGGGTGTCGCCGAGCCGGTTCATCGCCAGGGCTGAGCCGAGCAGTATCGAGCAGTCGCCGCCGAGGATCAGCGGGAACTCGCCGGCCTCGATGATGGCACCGATGCGGCCGGCGAGCTGCGCCGAGTAGTTCGCGATCTCACGGGCGTGGCATACGCCGTCGCCCGGCCGCCAGTCGCCCGGGTCGTACCGGGGCGGGGTGAGGCAGCCCGCGTCGCGCGCGTCGAGTCGCTGGATGAGGTCGTGGTCGCGGAGCGCGCCTGGCGCCTTGGCGCAGCCCGGCACCGACGTCTCGGTCGGCGGGCGCAGACCGAGGTTCGACGGTGCGTCGAGGACAGCGATTCGGCGCATGGGCGGCGCCTAAAATAGTGCGCTCGCGAGCGCCCGCCGGGCGCTCGCCACCGCTGGGTCGTCGGGACCGGCCACGGCGAAGAGCGACAGCAGGTGCTTGCGGATCTCCTCCCGCTCATCACCGGCGGTGCGCTTTACGAGGTCGACCAGGCGGGTGTATGCGCGGTCGGCCTGCCCGCTGAGCACCTCGACGTCGGCGGCGAGCAGCTGTGCCCGCACGTCGTCGGGGTTGGCCTGCGCCGTCGCCAGCACCTCGGTCGGGTTGATGCCTTCGATCCGGCGGGCGAGCCCGACCTGGGCGAGACCGGCCTCGGCCGACTGGTCGGCGGGCGACTCGGCGAGGATCTTCCTGTACGCCTGCTCGGCCCGGTCGAGGTCGCCGGCCATCAGGGCGTCGTCGGCCTCGGTGAGGCGCGGGTCTTCCGGCGCGGCCGTCCCCTGCACCCCAGCGGCCTTGAGGACCGCGTCGATGGCCTGGCGGATGTGCGCCTCGGGCAGCACCCCGGCGAACAGCTCGGCCGGCTGCCCGCCGATGACCGCGAACACGTGCGGGATGCTCTGGATGCGGAACGCCTGCGCGAGCCGCGGGTTGGCGTCTACGTCGATCTTGGCGAGGATCCAGGAGCCGGCGCCCTCGACAGCCAGCCGCTCCAGGATCGGCGAGAGCTGCTTGCACGGCTGGCACCAGTCGGCCCAGAAGTCGATGACGACCGGTGTGGTGAGCGACCGCTCCAGGACTTCGGACTGGAACGTGGCTTCGGTGACGTCGATCACAGCCGTGCCGCCGGGGCCCGCGGGGGGCGACGCGGGCGGCGATGTGGCCGGGGCCGGGGTGGACGAGGCCGGCGCGGGAGTGCGCAACGCGCTCAGGTCGACCGCGCCGCGGGTGAAGATCGACGGTGTGGTACGTGGGTCGCTCATGGTTCCCTAGTCTCGCACGCGGGACGTAACGACGGACCGCCGTAGCGCGACGGCCACCGCGATGGCGGCCGCGACGAACCCCACAGCCGCGAGTGCGGCCGGCACACCGACGGCCAGCGGCGCCGGCCATCTGGGCAGCGGCAGCTGGATCGAGTCGTCGACGAACACCGGCAGGTAGTCGCCGGCCAGCCACCAGGCCACGCCGGCGGCCAGCGCTCCGGTCACGAGCGCGACCATGACGACGGGCAGGTAGCTCCAGAGTGCGGCGCGGCCGACGATGCCGATCGGCATGCCCTGCCGGTGCAGAACGAGCATGTCTTCGGCGCGCCGGCGCCGGTCGACCGCCGCCATCAGGGCCAGGCCGCCCACCGCCAGCAGCACCGCGAACGCCGCTGCCAGCAGGTGGAACCAGATCGCGAGGGCAGGCGACCGCCGGTCGAGCGAGGCGCGGGCATCGTCAGCGGTGGTGTCACCGGCCACCACCAGGCCCTTTGTGGCAAGCCGGTCGACCAGGTCGGCTGGCGCCTCGGCCGTCAACCACACCTGTGGCTGCTCCAGGCGGGTGCCGCCCAGCGCCGCGCGTTCGGCGTACTCCAGGTCGGCCAGCACGCCGTGGCCACCCACCTTGGGCAGGATTGTCGCCTCGCCTACCACGCGCACCTCGGCGCGTTCGGCGTCGAGGCCGGGCAGTTCGCCGGAGTTCGGCAGCTCACCGGCGGGCAGCACGGGCAGCGGGTATGGCAGGTCGGCGGGCAGCGCCCAACTGTAAAGCTGGGGCGTGCTGCTGGTGGCGAGGACGAGACCACCCGGCTCGACCCGCATGGTGTCATCGTCGGCGCCCCGCCACCGGTCGGCGCCGGTCAGGTCGGCCGTGGACAGGATCGGCTGGCCGGAGGCGCCGTCGCGCATCTCGCGGACCAGGATCTCGGGCCGCTCGGAGGCGGACCGCGCGAACACCGCCAACTCCAACGCGAGCAGCCGGCAGCCCTCGGCGCACGCCCCCGCCGAGGCGGTGTACGTGCGCGCGCCCGGCGTCATCATCCCGAAGCCGGCCCGGATCGAAGCTCCACCGGACAGTGGCCGCAGCACCGCGTTGAGCCCGACCGCGCTGTTGGCACCGGTGTAGTCGATGTCGACCGCGAGGCTCCCGGTGCGCACCTCGTACGGCTCCGGGGTGTCCGGCCGCAGCAGTGCGGCCGCCTCGCCGGCCGTCGGTCCGAACTCGGGCCGCCACACCGCTACCTGGGCAAGCCGGCTGGTGTCGGCGACGATCAGCGACGGTTCGCCGTCGTCGAGGGTGATCACGGCCGCCGCCATCGCGTACCGGCCGTCCGGGTCGACCTCGCGCACGGCGTGCAGCAGGATGCCCGCGTCGACGGGCAGCACGGTAAGCACCCGGTGCGCACCCGTCTGCACCACGGCCCGCTCCGAGCGCGCCGTGCCCGCCACGTCGACCGCCACGGCGGCGAATCCGAGCAGCGCCACCGCGACCGTCAGCAGCACGAAGAGCCGGTGACTGCCGGGGCGCCGGGCGAGTTGGAGGGCGCCGAGGGCCGGGCCGAGCCTGCCGCGCCGCAGCGCACGTGCACCGAGCCGGCTTGCGAGCGGCATCAGCAAACGGGCCGCCACCAGCGCGATGGCGACGGCCACCAGCGATGGCACGAGCAGCGACAGCCCGACCAGCTCGCCGGAGAAGCCGCGCAGCTGGAAGACTGCCACGGCCGCGAGCACGACGACGGTGGCCTCCACCGCCATCGACCGCCACACCCCCTGCCGGGCCGGCACCCGGCGCAGCAGGTCGGCGACCGGGCTGGCGAGCTGCGGGCGCTGGGCGAGCAGGGCGGCGGCCAGCGCGCCGGCGAGGGCCACACCGGCGTACGGCAGGGCAACGGTGTCGAGCTCGGCCCCGATGCCGAACCGCGCCTCGGTCACCAGCCACACCGCCGCCGTGCCGGCCAGGTAGCCGATCGGCGCGCCGAGCAGGATCGCGAGCACGCTCTCGCCTGCGGTCAGCCACCAGCGCACCGGCCGGCTCGACCCGCGCAGCGCCACCAGTCCCAGCTCGTGCCGGCGCCCGGTCGCCCCGTACGCCACCGCGAGGAAGATGACGAACCAGCACAGCGCCACGAGCGGCACCGCCGCGACGGGCACCACCCGGCGGGCGAGCGTCTGTGCCTGGTCGATCCGGTCGAGCAACCCTTCGAGGTCGCTGTTGACGCTGGCGAACATCGAACCGTCGCCCACCAGGTCTTCGCTCATGTCCTCGAGGTCGGCGCGGACCTCGTCGACCCGGTCGACGGTGAGCGTGCCCGGCTGCGGGATCGCCTCGACGGTGCGGTAGTCGGTGCGGTGGTCGACCCGGTCGGCGGTCTGCCGGCCGACGAAGATGGGCTCCCGCGTCGCGTCGGGCGCCCCAAGGGCGAAGAACGCCGACCGTCCCCAGTAGATCTCGTCGACGTCGATGGGCTGGTAGACGCCCGCCACGGTCAGCCGGGCCGGCTCGCCATCCGGCACGTATCGCTTGGCCTGCTCGTCGTATCGCGCGGCCTGCACGGTGATCGCGGCACCCGGGGCCAGACCGAGGCGGCGCGCGGTGTGCTCGCCGAGCACCGTCTCACCCGCCGAGGCGACGCACCGGCCGGCCACCATCCGCAGGTGTGGGCAGACCTCGCCGCGAAACACCAGCCAGGAGATCTCACCGACCTTCGGCTCCAGCCCCAGCACCGCGTACTGCGTCGAGTACACCTGGTCGAACCCGTCGACCTCGACCATGTTCGGGCCGATCGAGTCGAACCGCTCCGCGTCGAGCCCGCTCTCCTCCCCCACGAACGTGGACAACGCCAGCGTCTGCTCCCGCCGGTCGGACTCGGCCACCTCGGTCTGCACCACCGCCCGGTCCACGGCCCGCAGGTAGACCGGGCCGGCAACCGCGGCACCGGTGGCGAACACGCTGAGCAGCAGCACAGCCAGTGCCTGCGCCCGCCGGGCGGCCAGCATCGACAAGAGCAGCGCGATCACGGCTGTGCTCCCGCCTCCGGCTCGGGGGCCGGCGCGCCTTGGATGCCGCCCTGTAGACCGCAGTCGCTCCGGTCGCTGCGCTCCCTCCGCTTTGTGCGGTCTGCGGG
>NZ_JBAKHX010000025.1:0-95536 GCF_036906915.1 Micromonospora sp. CPCC 206061 | reverse complement strand
CTCTACCGCTTCATCCAAACCAACGCCATCACCACTTGACACAAGCCTTCACAGATCAAGGGCAGATGCATGTGCTTTGACCTCACTTCCACGTGCGAATGCCCTTGATCGACGCTCACCGCAAGCGGGCGGCGTACGTTCCCCACGCGGTGGACGGAACGACCAGGCTCGAGCCGTCTACACCGCGCGCGACACGGAACCAATGGACGGGCCAGGCCGAGCTGGTCCTAGTAGGACACAAGAAGATCGGCCCCTGACCGCGATGACGCTGGTCAGGGGCCGATCGGAGAGCCTGTGGCGGGTGAAGGATTCGAACCTTCGTAGCTTTCGCGACGGATTTACAGTCCGCTCCCATTGGCCGCTCGGGCAACCCGCCTAGGGCGCGCCGCCGCTCCGTTCGCGGCAGCGGAAGCAAGGATAGCGGGTGCACCGGGGTGCCCTGCAAACGGGTACGGTCGGACATCACAGACCACGGACGCCACGTAGCAGGAGCATGATCATGGCAGCGAACCCGTCGTTCGACATCGTCAGCAAGGTCGACCGGCAGGAGATCGACAACGCGCTCCACCAGACGGAGAAGGAGCTCTCCACTCGCTTCGACTTCCGCGGCACGGGTGCCCAGATCTCCTGGTCCGGCGAAGAGGGGGTGAGCCTCCAGGCGGAGACCGAAGAACGGGTCAAGGCGGCTCTGGAAGTCTTCAAGGAGAAGCTGGTCAAGCGAAACATCTCGCTCAAGTCACTGGAGTCGGGCGAGCCGCGCAGCTCCGGCAAGACCTACAAGATCGACTGCACGGTCATCCAGGGCATCAACCAGGAGAAGGCCAAGGCGATCACCAAGAAGATCCGCGACGAGGGGCCAAAGGGCGTTCAGGCGCAGATCCAGGGCGACCAGCTGCGGGTGACCGGCAAGAAGAAGGACGACCTGCAGGCGGTCATCTCGCTGCTGAAGCAGGAAGACTTCGGGGTCGCGCTCCAGTTCACGAACTACCGGTAGCCAGCGCCTGGTCGAGGCGCGCGGTGGCGAGGGCGTCCGCGCGCGCGATGGCGCCGGATGGCATGGCCGTCACGATGGCGGCTGCGCCCACCGCGGCGCCCGCGAAGAGGAACGCCCACGGCACGCCGCCGGGCTGGTCGACGATCACGCCCGCGACGGAGCCGCCGACCGCGCTGAACGCCACGGCCACGGTCACCATCCAGGTGTACGCCTCGTTCAGCATGCTGGCCGGTGCGATCCGGCCCACCATGTTGTTTTCGACGGTGAGGGCGGGGGCGATCGTGGCGCCGCCCACGGCGAGCGCCAGGCCGAGCGCGATCGGGCTGGGCATGAGCGGAAACACCGCGAACGTGGCCGCCAGCGCACCGAGCAACAGCGCGAACTGCCGTACCTGGTTGCGGGCGGGGCGCAGGGCGCCGAACCAGATCCCGCCCACCGCACTACCCATCGCCCATACGGCGAGCAGGACGCCGCCGAGGCTGTCGCCGCTGCTGTGCGCGGCCGCGTAGGCGGGGACGGTCACGGCAGCGGCGCCGAACGCGGTGCCCAGGCCTGCCGCGCAGACGAGCAAGCCGGGAAAGCCGGCCACCCGCAGCGGGCCGAGCCCTCGCGTCTTGACCTCGTCGGGGTGGCGGCTCCAGCCGCGCATCGCACGGCCACGAGCGACGGTGACGGTGCCGGCCAGCGTGACGGTGGCGACGCCGATGATCGCGGCGGCGGGGCTGGCTACCAGTACGAACCCGGCAACCAGCAGCGCGCCGAACACGAACACGAGCTCGAACAGCGAGGTTTCGACGGCCATGGCGGCGCTGCGGAGGTGATGACGGCCGCCGCGGGGGTCGGTCAGGCTGTTCCAGGCGCCACGGATCGCGGCGGTGAGCGGCGGGTACGTCGCACCGGCCAGCGCCGAGCCGGCGAAAGCCAGGGGCAGTGCCTCCGCGGCGGTGGCGGCCAGGAGCACGAGCAGGGCAAGCGGGTGCGCGATACCGGTGGCGAGAAGCACCCGGGACGGGCCGATCCGGTCGGCGAGGCGTCCGGCGATCGGGCTGAGGGCGGCGCCGGCGATGGCGTAGATGCCGCCCGCGATCGCGGCGGGCGTGTAGCGGCCGGTGACGTCCTCGACGAGGAGCAGGAGGGCGAGTGGGGTCATGCCGATGCCGAGTCGGGCGATGATCCCCACGATGAGCAGGACCGGCGCGCCGGGAATCCGCCATACCGCCAGGTATCGGCGCAGCGCCGCCACGGCCCAACCTCCCCGTGTAATGACCGGACTAGTGCTTCGACCCTAACCAGAGATCCGGGACGGCACGAAGGACGTGGTGCCGGACGTCACACCCAGCACCGATCAAGGGCATCTGCATGGATCAAGGGCAAACGCACGTGGATCTGAGATCCAACCACGTGCGTTTGCCCTTGATCGACGGAGAAGGGGGCGGGGGGTGTAGCGAGTTACTGGTGTTCGACGGGGCCGGACCGGGCTGCCATCTGCTCCAAGCGGCGGACTCGCTCGGCCATGGGCGGGTGGGTGGAGAAGAGGCTTGCCATGCCGCCGCCCTTCAAGGGGTTGGCGATCATCAGGTGGGCGGTGCTGGCGAGCTGGCCCTCCGCCGGGAGCGGCAGCTTCTGGGTGCCATAGTGGATCTTGCGGAGGGCTGAAGCCAGGGCGAGCGGGTCGCGGGTGAGGCCCGCGCCGGACGCGTCAGCCTGGTACTCGCGGCTCCGGCTGATCGCCATCTGGATCACCGAGGCCGCCAGCGGGCCGAGGATCAGCATGAGCAGCAGGGCCGCCGGGTTGACGCCGTCGTCGTCGCTGCTGCCGAACGGCAGGAAGATCGCCATGTGCGCGATCACCGTGATGATGGTCGCCAGCGCGCCCGCCACGCTCGAGATGAGGATGTCCCGGTTGTACACATGGGACAGCTCGTGGCCGATCACACCACGCAGCTCGCGGTAGTCGAGGATGTCGGTGATGCCCTGGGTCACGCAGACCGCGGCGTTGCGCGGGTTGCGGCCGGTGGCGAACGCGTTGGGCTGCATCGTCGGGCTCATGTAGAGGCGGGGCATCGGCTGCCCGGCCTCGGTGGCCAGCTCACGGACCATTTGGTACAGCGCGGGGAACTGAGCCTCGCTGACCGGCCGCGCCCGCATCGAACGGAGCGCGATCTTGTCGGAGAAGAAGTAGCTGATGCCGTTCATGGCCAGCGCGACGAACGCCGCCAGGACCAGGCCGGAGCTGCCGCCGAACCAGTAGCCGACGGCCAGCACGAATGCGGATAGCAGGCCGAGTAGAGCGGCCGTCTTGAGGCCGTTGCGGAAGCTGTGCACGATCACTCCTTCAGCACGCGGAGCGTTGTAGGCTCCGGTACCCGTTCAAACAACCGGATACCCCTTTGATCTTCCGCGCGTAGCTGAGAGTTAGCTGTTAACGGCGTCGAGCACCAGCTGGGGAGCGAACCCGATCACGATGGCGATCAACGTGACGGCGCCTAGCGTGGTGGCGACCAGCCACGGCACGCGAGCCGGAGCGGGACGCGCCATGGGGGCGTACAGGAGTGCGGAAACGCGTACATAATAGGCCAGACCGACCACCGCGTTGAGTGCGACGACGACGGCGAGCCAGCCGGCACCGCCTTCGAGCAGCGACCGCACGACCGCGACCTTCGCGAAAAGGCCGGCCAAGCCGGGCGGCAGCCCGGCGAGGCCGATGAGCGCGAGCACCAGCGCCGCGCCCACCCAGGGCCGCTGCCGGGCGGCGCCGCGATACTCCTCAAGCGTCCCGCCGTCCTCGCCCGGTCGCAGCGCGACCACCGCGCCGAAGGCGGCCAGCTCCAGGACGACGTAGAAGGCGGTGTACGCGAGCGTCGCGGCGACCGCCGTGGCCAGCTCGGCCCGGCCGTCGGCCAGCATGAACGCGCCCAGCGGCGCCAGGATGTATCCGGCCTGCGCCACCGACGACCAGGCCAGCAGCCGCACCATGCGGGTCTGCCGGAGCGCGACCAGGTTGCCGACGGTCATGGTCAGCACGGCGAGCACCGCCAGAGCCGGGCCAGACTTGTCGAGCGCGGGACGCAGCCCGTCGACCACGGCGTACAGGATCGCGATGATGCCGCCAAGCTTCGAGGCCGTCGACAGGTAGGCGGCGATGGGGACCGGGGCGCCGTCGTACGCGGCGGGGGCCCACGCGTGGAACGGCACCGCCGCCACCTTGAACGCGAGCCCGGCCAGCACGAGCACCACCGCCACGCTGGTGAGCGGGGCGTCGGGCAGGTCGCCGGCCGCCAGCGCGGTGAAGTGCACCCGGCCGGCGACCGCGTAGAGCAGGGCGGCGCCGAGCAGCGTCACGGCGGTCGCCACGACGCTCACCACGAAGAAGGTGACGGCGCCCTCGGCGCTCGCCACGGTGCGCCGCCGCAGGCCCACCAGCACGTAGAGCGGCAGGGTCAGGGTCTCCAGCGCCACGATCAACGTGATCAGGTCGCCGGCCGAGCCGAGCACCACGCCGCCGGTCATCGAGCAGGCCAGCAGGAAGGCGTACTCCCCCGGCGGGACGTCGCGGGTCGCGGCGGAGATGCCCAGCACACCGAGCGTGAGCAGCGCGAACAGGACGGCAACGAGCGCCGACCGGTCCGTCGAAAGGAACGAGCACGCGTCGCCCGCGCAGAACGTGGCCCGGTCGCCACCCCGGCCCACCAGCACGGCGCCCACGGCGGTCGCGGCCGCGCCCAGGGTCGCCGCCGCGAACACGACCCCGCGTCGCCCTACGAACAAGTCCGCCAGCAGCGCGAGTACCGCCGTGCCAGCCGCCAGATATACCGGTAGCAGCGCGACGTGGTCGACGGATTGGGTCATGCGCCGCCTCCCGCAGCCGCCACAAAGCGAAGGGAACTGTAAGGACGCGCCGCTCGCCGCCGCCACGAAGCGTAGGGAGCGAAGCGACCAGAGCGACTGGCGGCTACCGGGAGGCCCGAGCCGCCCTCGCGGAGCGAGGGCCAGAGTTGCAGCGACCGAAGCGACTGGCGGCTACCGGGAGGCTTCGGGGCGCATGGCCCCCGCGAGCGGAGGCGAGCGCAGGATTGCGGCATCATGGCAGCGCCTCCAGGAGGGCTTGCACGGGGCCGTCCGCCATTCCGAGCACGAGGCCGGGCACCAGGCCCACGGCGAGCGCGAGCACCACGAGCGGTGCCCAGGCGGCCACCTCGACCGGCGCCAGGCTTGGCGGCACGAGAGACCCCACAGCCGGGCCGTGGGTGACGCGGCGGAGCAGGCGCAGGAAGTACGCGGCGGTCAGCGCGCCGCCGACGGCGGCCACCACGCCGAGCGTCGTCCACAGTGGTCCACCCCGGTCGATCGCGGCGACCACGGCGAACGCCTCACCCCAGAACCCGGCCAGCCCCGGCAGGCCCAGCGACGCGATCGCCGCGAAGCCGAGCACGCCCGCCAGCCGGGGCGCGGTCTCGCGGAGGCCACCGAGCTGCGCGAGATCACCGGTGTGCGCGCGTTCTTTGATGGCGCCGGCCAGGAAGAAGAGCAGGCCAGTGATGATGCCGTGCGCGACGTTGCCGATGAGGGCGGCCTGGATGCCGGTGGCGGTCAGCGTGGCGACGCCGAGCAGCACGAACCCCATATGGCCGACGCTGGAGTACGCGATGAGGCGCTTCAGCTCGGTCTGGGCCAGGCAGACCAGCGAGCCGATCACGATCGCGGCGACCGCCAGCATCCCGAGCACCGGCGCGGCCCAGCGTGCGCCCTCGGGCGTCACGCCGACCGCGACCCGGATCAGCCCGTACGTGCCCATCTTCAGCAGCACGCCCGCCAGGATCACGCTGCCGACCGTGGGCGCCTGCGTGTGCGCGTCGGGGAGCCAAGTGTGCAGCGGCCACAGTGGACTCTTCACCGCGAACCCGACCGCCAGCAGCGTGAACGCCACGAGCTGCGTGGTGCGCGACAGCTCCCCGCCGCCGGTCAGGGCGACGATGTCGGCGGTGCCGGCGCTCGCGACCACCGTGAACACGCCCACCAGCAGCAACACCGAGCCGAAGAGCGTGTAGAGCACGAACTTGCGCGCCGCGTGCGCCCGGTCGCGGTCACCCCAGACGGCGATCACCGCATACATCGGCAGGAGCACGACCTCGAAGAACACGAAGAAGAGCACCAGGTCGAGCGCCAGGAACGTGCCCAGGATGCCGACCTCGATCACCAGCAGCAGCGCGACGAGGGTGCCGCCGCGGCCCGGGTCGGGGGTACGCCACAGCGTGAAGCCGCAGCACAGCAGCGTGAGCAGAGCGGTGAGCACGATCAGGGGATACGAGACGCCGTCGACGCCGAGGTGGAAGTGCAGGTTGAGCGCCGGCACCCAGGCGTAGTCGACCTCGTGCCAGGGCCGCACCGCGGCCGGCCCGTACGAGAACCACGAGTTCCGGTACAGCGGCACGCTGGCGATGAGCGCACCGCCCGCCGCGATGGTGCCGGCGATCCGCCCGATGCGGTCGGGCAGCAACGCCGCCGCCGCCGCTCCGACCGCCGGCACGGCGAGCACCACGATGAGCAGCGCGTTCATAGGAAGGCTCCTACCGCCGCGAGGAGGACAGCGGCCGCGAGGACCGCGGTCGCGGCCCTCGGAAGTGCGGACCTGTGGGCACCGGCCACCCGCCGAGCCAGGGTCACCGTGCCGGTCGCGGTGCCCTCGACCGCTCCGTCCACTCCGGACTCGTCGCCGCGGCGGACCATCGCGGCGAGGGCACGTGTCGGGCGTACCACCAGGGCGTGCTGGACCTCGTCGAGCCAGAACGCGCGGGCGAAGGCCGGGACTGCGGGCAGGTCGCGCCAGCCGAGCGCGACACCGAGCGCGAGGAGTGCGATCGGCAGCAGCAGCCACGCGTCGATGTGCACGTCGTCGAGGCCGAGCGCGTCGCGGAAGGCCGGCAGGAAGGCCGCGAGGCCGAGAAGGGCGCTCGGCACGGCCAGCAGCACGACCGGCCAGCGCATGAGCGGCGGCGGGTCGTGCGGGGTGCCGGCCGCCGCGCGGGTGCCGAGAAAGGTGCGGCGGAGCAGGCGGGTCGCGTACCAGGCGGTGACCGCCACGCCGACCAGGGCGGCGATCAGCACCAACCAGCCCACCCACGCCGGCGCCGGGCCCTCGGGGTGCCGCGCGACCGCGATGATCCCTTCCTTACTCCAGAAGCCGGCGAGCGGCGGCAGCCCCGCCAGCGCACCGAGCCCGATCGCGAACGACCAGAACGTCACCGGCATGTCGCGCCGCAGCCCGCCCATCGCGGACATCAGGTTGCTGCCGACGGCGTGGATCACACAGCCGGCCGCGAGGAAGAGCAGCGCCTTGAAAGCGGCGTGCGTCAGCAGGTGGAACAGCGCCGCCGAGGTGGAACCGACCGCGAGCGCGCCGGCCATGTATCCGATCTGCGAGACCGTCGACCAGGCCAGCACCCGCTTGATGTCGTCTTGCGCGGTGGCCGTCAACGCGCCGATCAGCAGCGTGACCGCGGCCATCACGCCGAGCACGGCGAGCGCCGCGCCCGACTCAAGGAACAGCGGGTACAGCCGGACGACCACGTAGATGCCGGCCGCCACCATCGTGGCCGCGTGGATGAGCGCGGAGATCGGCGTCGGGCCGGCCATCGCGTCGGGCAGCCACGTGTGCAGGGGGAACTGGGCGCTCTTGCCCGCGACACCGGCGAGCAGCAGCAAGCAGGAGACCGTCACGGTAGTGCCGCTCAGGTCGGCGGCCAGCACGTCGGCGATGCGGAAGCTGCCGGCCGAGACGCCGAGCACTGCGATGCCGATCAGGAACCCGACGTCGCCGACCCGGGTGACCAGGAACGCCTTGACCGCCGCCGCGGGCGCCTCGGGCAGGCGCCGGTCGTGGCCGATGAGCAGGTACGAGCAGATGCCCATGACCTCCCAGCCGACCATCAACATCATCAGGTCGCCGGCCACGACGACGAGCAGCATCGCCGCGGTGAAGAGGCTGACCTGGGCCGCATAGGGGACGTACCGGTCGTCGTCGTGCAGGTACGTGATCGAGTAGACCTGTACCGCCAGCGCCACCACACCTACCGCGACCGCCACCAGCGCGGACGCCTGGTCGAGGCGGACGCCGAGCGTCACGGTGAGCCCCCCGAAGTCGACCCACTCCCGGCTGCTCTCATGCCCGTCGCCCACAGCGGCCAGCACCCAGATCGCCAGCCCGAGCGCCGCCGCCGCACCGGCCACCGCGAGGGCGGCCGCGACCGCACGGGCCTGCAGGGGCAGCAGGAGACCGATCAGCGCGACGGCGAACGGCACAGCCGGCAGCGCGAACCCGGCGGCACTCACGCGTCGACCCTTTCGAGGGGCACCTCGTCGACCGCGACGGTTGCCCGCAGGCGGTAGAGCTGGAGCACGATCGCCAGTCCAACACCAACCTCGGCCGCCGCGATCACGATCACGAAGAGCGCGAACACCTGCCCGGTCTGCGGCAGCGCTGCCCGGACCGTCGTGTCGGCGGTGACCAGGATCAGGTTGACGGCGTTGAGCATCAGCTCGACCGACATCAGCACCAGCACGGCGTTGCGGCGGCGGAGTACGCCGTACACGCCGAGACCGAACAGCAGCGCGGCGGTGACGTACGGGATGACGGGCCTCATTCCTTCGCCCCGATGTCCGGGCGGGACACCACGATCGCGCCCACCAGAGCGGCCAGGAGCAGCACCGACAGCACTTCGAACGGCAGCACCCAGGAGCGGAAGATCTCGGTGCCCAGCCGCTCGGCGGTGCCCGCCTCGGGCAGGTCGACCTTCGTCCACCGGAACGCGTCGATCAGCAGTGCCGCCAGGCCCAGCCCCGCGCCGCCCCCGACCAGGAACGCCGGCCAGCCGGGACGGTCGAGATCGTCGGACGCGCCGATGGGCGCCCGGGTCAGCATCACCGCGAAGAGCAGCAGCACCACAACCGCGCCAACGTAGATCAGCACCTGCACCCAGGCGACCAGCTCGGCGGTCAGCACCAGGTACAGGCCGGCCACCGCCCCCAGGCAGACCACCAGGTACAGGCCGGCGCGCACCAGATGCTTCGTGGTGACCACGAGCAGCCCTGAGCCCACCGCCACGGCCCCGAGCCCGAGCAGCAACACGTCAGCGGCGGTCACCTCGGTGCCGCCTTCTTGACGGCGGCCGTCTCCTCCTTGGAGGGCTCGCCGTTGGGGTCGTGCGGTGGTGGCGGCGGCACGGTGGCCATCCACTCGCCGAGGCGGCTCTTGTCGTGCAGCAGGTCGCGGATGTCGTACTCGGCGTACTCGAACTCGGGCGTCCAGTACAGGGCGTCGAACGGGCACGCCTCGATGCAGATGCCGCAGTACATGCACAGCGAGAAGTCGATGTCGAAGCGGTCGAGGACGTTGCGCTGCCGAGCCCGGGCCGCGCCGGGCACAACCACCTCTTCCTTGTGCGAGTCGATGTAGATGCACCAGTCGGGGCACTCGCGGGCGCACAGCATGCAGACCGTGCAGTTCTCTTCGAGCAGCGCGATCACGCCCCGGGATCGGGGCGGCAGGTCAGGCTCGACGTCCGGGTACTGCTGTGTGTGCGACCGGCGGGTCATCGTCTTGAGGGTGACCGCCAGCCCCTTCGCCAACCCCTCGCCAGGCACGCCCATGCCGCATATCCTGCCCCCTCGGCCGTTGGGGCGCGAGCACCCCGTGACTATGCGCCGGGCGGCGGGGTGAAGTCGACGCCCAGTTGCTGGAGGACTTGGAAGAGTTCGTTGACGCTCCACACGTCGATGATCTTGCCGGTGGCGTCGAAGCGCAGGAACGTCGCGCCCGAGTAGGAGACCACGGTGCCGGTCGGCGGCACGGGGCCGAACTGGCCGAGTTGGGTGCCCGCCGCCCGCCAGTGCACGGCCGCCCTCTGGTCCTGCACCACCAGGTCGACGATCTTGTAGCGAAGGTCGGGAAACGCCGCCCGCCGGTCGCGGTGCCAGGCCAGCACGCCGTCCGGCCCGGTCGTGCCCAGCCCGGGGCAGTCCGGCGCCACCAGCTCGTACACCGACTCTTCCCGGGCGCCGTTCCAGACGTCGGCGACGAAGCGCCGCACCGCGGATTCCACCGCGCTACATCGCGATCTTGACGGCGGCGGTCAGCACGAGCTGCGCCAGGGCGACCGGCACGAGGACGAGCCAGCACAGCCGCTGGAGCTGGTCTTCGCGCAACCGCGGGTACGACACGCGCAGCCAGATGATCACGAAGGACACGGCGAACACCTTGACGAGCGTCCACAGCCAGCCGAGATAGTCGTCGCCGAACGGCCCCTGCCAGCCGCCCAGGAACAGCACGGTCGTCAGCGCGGCGATCACCACGATGCCGACGTACTCGGCGAGGAGGAAGAACGCGAACCGCAGTCCCGTGTACTCGGTCATGTATCCGAAGACCAGCTCGGAGTCGGCGATCGGCATGTCGAACGGCGGCCGCCGGATCTCGGCGACGCCGGCGATGAAGAAGACCGCGAGCGCGGGCGCCTGCCACAGCAGCCACCACGGCTCCCACGCCTCGACGATGCCGGGCAGCGACAGGGTGCCCGCCGCCATCGCGATGCTGGCCGCGGCGAGCACCAACGGCAGCTCGTATCCGAGCAGCTGCGCGGCCGCCCGCAGCCCGCCGAGCAGGCTGTACTTGTTGGCCGAGGCCCAGCCGGACATCAGTACCGCCACGACGCCGACGCCTACGACGGCGAGCGCGAAGAACAGGCCGATGTCGAGCGCCTGCCCGACCAGGTCACCGGGGCCGAGCGGGATGACCAGCAGCACCAGCAGGTAGGGCACGAGCGCGACGAGCGGCGCCAACCGGAACACCGGCCGGTCGGCGGCGCGCGGGGTGACGTCTTCCTTCTGCACGAACTTGACGCCGTCGGCGATGAGCTGGGCCCAGCCGTGGAACGCGCCCGCGTACATGGGGCCGAGCCGGCCCTGCATGTGCGCCATCACCTTGTGCTCGGCCTGGCCGACGATCAGGGGCAGGGTCAGGAAGGCGACCACCACACCGCCGACCCGGATGGTGAGCTCCAGCCACAGCGGCATTAGGCCGGCCCCCATTCACCGGGTGCCGGCACACCAGGCGGCCGCATGGGTGCGCGCTTGCCGCCGCCGTGACCCGACTCGCCCGGCTCCTTCGCGCCCGGCCACGCCTTGGCCACCCGGGACGCGAGCACGAACTCCTTGCGCAGCGGGTGCCCCTCGAACTCGGGCGGCAGCAGCAGCGGCGCGAGACCTGGGTGCCCGGCGAAGTCGATCCCGAACATCTCGTGGGTCTCCCGCTCGTGCCACGCGGCGCCCGGGTAGATCGACACGACCGACTGGACGGCGGGCTCGTTGCGCGGCACGACCGTGCGGACCAGCACGCCGTGCCGCCAGCTCGTCGACCACAGGTGCGCCACGATCGCGAACCCGGCGTCGAGCTCGTCGACCGCCGACAGCCAGTCGAAGAAGTCGCACGCGAGGTCGGCGTCGTCGCGGGCGGCGGTCAGCGCCGCGATCCAGGCGTCCGGCGGTACGTCGACGGTGCCGCGAGCGTACGGCCCACCGCCCGATACGGTCGCTACGCCGTCCGTTACCTGCCCGGCGAGCCGCGTCCCGACCTCCTCCGGCGTCATGCGCCGCCGCCCGCAGTCGGCCCGGAGTCGAGGAAGCTGTGAGAGCGCGCCGCCCGCAGCCGCCACAAAGCGGAGGGAGCGCAGCGACCGGAGCGACTGGCGGCTACAGGGCGGCTTTCAGCGCCCGAACCGCCCGCGCGGAGCGAGGGCCAGAATCGCAGCGACCGAGCGCAGGGTCGGCTACAGGGCGGCGTCAAAGGCGCATGACCCGCGCGAGCGGAGCGAGCGCCAGCTAGCTCGGTCATGCAGGGGAGTCTAGAGCCTCCAGGAGCGCCGCGATCTCGGCGCGCGGCGGCGGAAGCGCGCCCGGGCGGGCGCAGACCGCGGCGGCGGTCGCCACGGCGTACCGCATGGCGCGGCCGACCGAGTCGGTGCTGAAGGCCCCCGCGCGGCTCAGCGCCGAGAGCAGGCCAGCGGTGAACGCGTCACCGGCGCCGACCGTGTCGGCGACGGTGATCTTCGGTGCAGCGCACTCGACGACCTGGCCATCGTGGACGCCCACCGCGCCCGAGCCACCCCGGGTCACCACGACCAGCTTCGGCCCGAACCCGGCCCACCGCCGCGCCACCTCGACGTCTGGCTCGCC
Source organism: Micromonospora sp. CPCC 206061 (assembly GCF_036906915.1). Classification (NCBI taxonomy): domain Bacteria; kingdom Bacillati; phylum Actinomycetota; class Actinomycetes; order Micromonosporales; family Micromonosporaceae; genus Micromonospora; species Micromonospora sp. CPCC 206061. The sequence continues at coordinate 83,319 of NZ_JBAKHX010000025.1, read as the reverse complement.
GGGCAGCAGCCAGCGCAGGTCCTCGTCGCTGACCTTGACGATGTCGGCCGTGCGCACGATCTCCTCGACCCGGGCCAGCGCGTCGGCCCGGTCGCCGACCAGCGCGGGCCGGATGTTGGGGTCGTACGAGACCAGCGTGCCGGCGGCCCGAGCGGCGCTGATGAGCTCCAGCACCGCGTCGGCGCCGGGCGGCACGGCGGTGGCCAGCGAGCCGGTGTGCAGGCAGGTGACGCCGTCGAGGGCCGGCTTGCCCTGGTACGCCCAGCCGAACCGGAAGTCGTAGGTCGCGCCGCCCACCTCGTCGATCCGGGCGAAAGCCACGCTGGTGGGCGCCTCGGTGACGGCGATGTCGGTGGGCGCGACGCCGTACGTGTCGAGGTGCTCACGCAGCAGCCCGCCGAACAGGTCACCACCGATCTCGGTCGCGAACCGCGCTTCATGCCCGTCGGCGACCAGCCCGACAGCGACGTTGAGCGGACTGCCGCCCGGCTTCGCGTCGAAGCTCCAACTGCCACCGCGACTGATCAGATCGACCAGGCTCTCGCCCACCACCAGGAACGCCACGAGCGTAAGGATAGGGCCATGACCAGCACTCCTACCCTGCCCGTGATCGACCTCTCGGCGGACCCGGACCACTGTCGCGGCTGGCGACGCTCAGACCCAGCGCGGACGCGGCTCCGAGGGCCACCAGGAACGCCACGAGGGCCAACAGCTCCATGGCTACAGGTCCCTGGACCAGACCTCGTCGACCATTTCGTGACCGAACGCGGTGGCCTTGTGCTGCTCGTCGAGGGTGAACCCGGCCCGCTCGTAAATACGGTGCGCGTCCTTGGTCGCGTCGTACGTCCACAGCATGATCCGCTCGTATCCGGTGCGCTTGGCGAAGCGCAGGCACTCCTCGACGAGCCGGCCACCGACGCCCATGCCGCGGGCGCTCGGCTCGACCAGCAGTAGCCGGAGCTGGGCGGTCTTGTCATCACGCCGCACGCACATGACGGAGCCGACCGGGGCGCCGTCGACCTCGGCGATCCAGACGGCCTCGCGGCGCGCGTCGTGGTCGGCGGCGTAGTCGGCGACGATCCGGGCGACGAGCGCCTCGAAGCTGGCGTCCCACCCGAACTCCTGCGCGTAGATCGCGCCGTGCCGCTGCACGATCCAGCCCAGGTCGCCGGGGGCGGGTGGGCGCAGGACGACGAGGTCGCGGCGGGCCGGCTCGCCGAGCAGCTCCTGGATGGTGGCCATGGCGCCGAGCAGCCGGCGCTGGTCGGCCTCACCCAGGGCGCTGATCAGGTCGCCGATCTGGACGTCGGTGCGCTGGTCCAGCTCGCTTTGGGTGGCGCGTCCGGCGGCGGTCAGCTCGATCACCTGGCGGCGGGCGTCGGCAGCGGACCGGGATCGGGTGACCAGCCCGTCGGCCTCGAAGCGGGCCAGGATGCGGCTGAGGTATCCCGCGTCGAGGTCGAGCACGCGGCGCAGGTGGACGACCTCGACGCAGTCCCGGTGGGCCAACTCGAACAGCACCCTGGCCTCGGTGAGCGTGTACGGCGTGCTCAGCATGCCCTCGCCGAGAACGCCGATCACGCGGGTGTAGAAGCGGTTGAAGGCGCGGATCTCCGCAACACGATCACTCATTGCCCAGCTCAACCTTTCCTTTGACTCCGTCAACTATTGCTCGCGCAGCGGGCGTGACGCAAGCGGTTACCCTTGGCCGTGGCCGAGAACGGGGAATTCGCGGACTTCTACGCCGCGACCTTCCGCGCCTTGACCCTCCAGCTGTACGCGTACACCGGTGACCTCTCCGAAGCGCAGGACGTCGTCCAGGAGGCGTTCAGCCGCGCGCTGCCCCGATGGTCGAAACTGAGCGGCTACGACGACCCGGCCGCCTGGGTCCGCCGGGTAGCGTGGAACCTCGCCACCAGCCGGTGGCGGCGCGCCCGACGGTTGCTGGACCTCACCCGGCACCAGCGCCCCGAGCCGGTCGCCGGGCCGAGCCCAGACCGCATAGCGCTCATGGAGGCCCTGACCACCCTGCCGCCGCGCCACCGCCAGGCGGTGGTGCTGCACTACCTGGTCGACCTGCCGGTGAATGAGATCGCCGACATCACGGGAGTGGCCGAGGGCACAGTCAAATCATGGCTGCATCGCGCCCGAGCGGCGCTTGCCATCACAATGGCTGATTGGGCACCGGCCGGAAGGGAGACAGAGGATGTCTGACGACGACCCTCTGCGCTCCGCTTTCGACGAGTTCCGGGCCGACACGATGCCGGAGCTTCAGGCACCCGGCGTGGCCGACGTGCGCCGCCGGTGGATCCGCAGGCGCGCTGTGCAGAGCGGTGCCGCGCTCGCGGCGGTGGCGGTACTGGCCCTGGCCGGGGTCGCGCTCGCCGGACCACCCAGCGCGCAGCCGGAGGTCACCGACTCGGCCAGTCCATCGGCCACACCGACGGCGAGCGCCACTGCGAGCCCGTCGGCCAGCGCGTCGAAGGTACGGCCGGACGCGGGCGGTGAGACACCGCGCAAGGACGGCGGCAACCAGGGCGGCAAGTCCTGCCGCGAGTACGGCGAGGTCGACATCGCCGAGCCGATGACCGACGGCGCGATCACGCTGGCCGCACGGGTCGCCGCCGACGCCGAACGCAAGCTGTGCCCCGGCGAGGAGATCCGGGTCTTCTGGGCCTCCTACGAGATCGACCCGGACGGCACCCAGCGGCTGTTCGGCTCCGGGGTCGGGCGGCTCGACGCCGAGCAGCCCACCGTGCGGCTGGAGATGCAGATTCCGTCCGGCGACTGCCGAGCGTGGTACGTGGGCGCCGGCTCGGCCGAGATCCGCGGCCTGATCCCGCCCGACGGCGGCAGCTATCCCAACGTCATCGACTCCAACAGGGCCGATGGCTGCGTAGAGACGCCGGTTTCTCCCTCGCCAACCTGATTGTCGGAGAGGATTGCGGTGTGCGGGCAATCACGATCACTCCGGGCCAGCCAAACACGTTGCGGCTCGTCGAAGACGCGCCAGAGCCGCCCGAGGCGGAGGGCGCGGTGCTCGTGCACGCGATCGCCGTCGGTGTCTGCGGCACCGACCGCGAGATCATCGCCGGCGAGTACGGCGAGGCACCGCCCGGCACCGGCCAGCTGATCCTCGGGCACGAGTCGCTCGGCCGAGTCATCGAGGACCCGACCGGCACCCTCCAACCGGGCGACCTCGTGGCCGGCATCGTGCGACTCCCCGACCCGGTGCCGTGCATCAACTGCGCCGTCGGCGAGTGGGACATGTGCCGCAACGGCCTCTACACCGAGCACGGCATCAAGGCGCGCCACGGCTTCGCCCGCGAACGCTGGCGGGTCGAGCCCGACCTCGCGGTGCGGCTCGCCCCCGCCCTGGAATCCGTCGGCATGCTGCTCGAGCCGACCAGCGTGGTGGCGAAGGCCTGGGAGCACATCGAACGGGTCGGCGTCCGGGCCCGCTGGGAGCCGGAGACTGCCCTGGTCACCGGCGCGGGCCCGATCGGCCTGCTCGCCGCGCTGCTGGGGACGCAGCGCGGGTTGGAGGTACACGTGCTGGACCGGTCCGTCGACGGGCCGAAACCGGCTCTCGTCGCTGACCTGGGAGCGACCTACCACACCGGCCAGGTAGCCGACCTCGACTTCGAGCCCGACATCGTCGTGGAGTGCACCGGCGCTCCCTCGGTGGTCGTGCAGGTCATCGACAAGGTCGGCCCCACCGGGATCGTGTGCCTGACCGGCGTTTCCTCGGCCGGCAAGCAGGTCGGCGTCGACGCGGGCGCACTGAACCGGGCCGTGGTGCTGGAAAACAACGTGGTCTTCGGTTCGGTCAACGCGAACCGTCGACACTGGACGGCGGCTGCGGTCGCCCTGGGCAAGGCCGACCTGCGGTGGCTCGAAAGGCTGATCACCCGCCGCGTGCCCCTCGACCAGTACGCCGACGCCTACATCCGCCACGACAACGACATCAAGGTGGTCCTAGGGCTCTAGCACGATCTTGCCGACCACCGCGCGGTCGGTGAGCATCCGCAACGCCTTCGACGCCTCGGTGAGCGGCAGCCTGGTGGCCACCTCGGGCCGCAACTCGCCGGCCCGCAGCAGCTCGATGACAGTGGCCAGATCCTCGTCGAAGTGTCGCTTGTGGTTGATCGAGTAGAAGCGGTACCGCCGGCCGTCCGGCTTGAGCGACCACCACAGCATCTTGCCCATCGCGGACGCGAACGGCGCGAGCCGCCAGCCATTGTCATCGACGGCCGCCGCGCTGCCGTACACGATCAGGACGCCGCCGCGACCCAGCGCTCGGTGCGACTCTCGCAGGCCCGGACCGGCGGCGTGGTCGAAGACCGCCGCGACGCCGTCGGGCGCGAGCGCGCGCACGCGGTCGGCCAGGCCCGGCTCGCGGTAGTCGAGCGGGATCGCGCCCATCGCGCGCACCATGTCGTGCTTGCCCGGCGAGGCGGTGCCGATGACCTTGGCGCCGGCCCGCTGCGCGAGCCGGACCAGCAGGGTGCCGACACCACCCGCGGCGCCGTGGACCAGCACGGTCTGACCGGGCCGCACCCTCGCGACGCGGTGCGTCATCTGGTACGCCGTGACGCCGTTGGTGATGAGCGCGACGACCTCGCCGGCGTCCAGTTCGTCCGGTACCGCCACGAGGTGCGTGGCTGGCAGCACCAGGTGCTCCGCCCAGGCTCCTGTACGCGTCATCGTGGCCACCCTCGACCCGGTTGGGAGGGCTACGCCGGTCCCGGTCGCCTCGACCCGGCCGACAAGGTCGTATCCGGGCACGAACGGGAACTTCGGCTGCGCGTAGTAGCGCCCGCGGAGCATCTGGACCTCCGCGAATGCCACCCCGGTCGCCTCGACGCGGATCCGGACCTCGCCCGGCCCGGGGGCTGGCAGCTCGCGCCGCTGGAACTGTAGGACTTCGGGCCCACCCACATACGGCATGACCACCTGCGTCGTCTCCATTGTTACAGCTCCTCACATCCGTTAGAACGTCTAACTGAGGTTAGACTCTCATCCGTGGAGAACGCAACACGTCGGGAGAGAATCCGCGCCCAGACCCGCGACGAGGCGAAGGCCGCCGCCCTACGGCAGATCGCCGCCGCCGGCCCGCAGTCGCTGTCGCTGAACGCGATCGGCAAGGAGTTGGGGATGACCGGGCCCGCGCTCTACCGGTACTTCGCCGGGCGGGACGAGCTGCTCACCGAGCTGATCAGCGACGGGTACCACGATCTGGCCGACACGGTCTCGGCGGCAGCGACGGCAGTGGCGGGCAAGTCACCCGCCGAGCGCATCCGCGCGCTCGCCCGGGCGTACCGCGAGTGGGCGCTCGCCCAGCCACACCGGTACCTGCTGCTGTTCGGGACACCCGTGCCGGGATACGCCGCGCCGGCGCACACGATCGCGGCGGCCACCCGCTCCCTGCGGGAGTTCCTGGAACCGCTCGCCGAGCTGGCGGCCGTCGCTCGCCACCCCGACCTGGAGAACCAGCTCGCGACCGGCCTCGCCGACCGTGACGGCAAAGCCGGCTGGAACGGCGTGGTGCTACGGCTGGGCGTGACCGGATGGACCCGCATGCACGGCGTGCTCAGCCTGGAGGTCGAAGGCCACTTCGAGACGATGGGCTTCAACCCGGCCTTGCTCTACGAGGCCGAAATCAACGACCTGATCGAGTCGGCGGTTGGTTAGAGGCCGGGGAGGAGGCCGTTGCGGAAGAGGTCTACGAAGATCTGGTGGTCCTGGCGGGCGCGAAGCCCGTACGCGTGCGCGAACTCCACCAGGTGCCGCACGAACCCGTCCGGGTCGCAGTCGACGGCCGCCACGATCGCCTCTTCGGTGGAGAAGTCGACCAGATCGTGGCTGGACTCGTCGTCGGCGACCGAGTGCATCCGGGCCACCGCCCGCCCGAGGTCGGTCACCACGCTCGCCAGCTCGTCGGCCTCGTTGACGTCGGCCCAGTCCAGGTCTGCCGCGTACGGCGACACCTCGGCGACGAGCTGCCCCACTCCGCCCAGCTCGGTGAAGCCCAGCCACGGATCGGCGCTGGCCTGGAGCGCCCGCTGCGACTCGGCCGTGCGGTGCCCCTGGTGCCGGAAGTACCCGCGCACCTTCTCATCGGCGATGTGCCGGGCCACCGCCGGCACCTGCGCCTGCTTCACGTAGATGACGACATCGTTCTCCAGCGCCTGGGTGTGCCCCTCCAGCAGCAGGTTGTACGACGGCAGGCCGGCCGAGCCGATGCCAACACCCTTGCGGAGTACGACGTCCTTGATGTGCGAGGCGATCGGCCGGTGCGCCTCGATGCCCACCGGCAGCGTCGTCAAGTAGTGCTCGAACGCCGCCACCACGACCTCCCGGGTGGCCGCGTCGATCTCGTACACGCCCTCGCCCAGCGAGAACCGGCGCTCGTAGTTGTCGATCGTGGTCTGGGTGCCCAGCAGCTCCACCCGAGTGTTCAACCGGGCCTGCTGGAGCACCATGCGGAGCACACCGTCGGCGTTGTCGAGCGTGATCGAGCCGATCGCGTCGTCACCACCGTCGGCGATCGCGCGCAGCTCGGTCAGGTACGCCCGGGCGAACCGGGTGACCAGGTCAGTGATCACCGTGTCGGAGAGCGCCTTGGCGTACCCGATGAGCGCCACGCTCGCGCAGAACCGCTTGAGGTCCCACACGAACGGCCCGACGTACGCCTCGTCGAAGTCGTTGACGTTGAAGACGAGCTGTCCGGACGCGTTCATGTACGTGCCGAAGTTCTCCGCGTGCAGGTCGCCGTGGATCCACACGCGGCTGGTCCACTCGTCGAGGAACCGGTCGTCGGCGAAGTCACCGGTCACGTCGGCGTAGAACAGCGCGGCGCTGCCCCGGTAGAACGCGAACGGAGAGGCGGCCATCTTGCGGAACTTGCGCCGGAACGCGGTCGGGTCGATCGCCATCAGCGCGCCGAACTCGCGCAGCAGCACCTCGGTGATCATCTCGGGCCGCTGGTCGTTTTCCATATTCGGACGGTAGCCGGCCCTGACCAGCACCGGTCCCGGCTGAACGGATCGGGCACGACGGGATTGCGCTAGTCGCGGTCCTCTGGATGCGGGTGCTGATAGTCCAGATCGGTCGATGGCAGCGGCAGGTCGCGGTCGTCGCCGAACGGCGCCCCGGCACCCTGCCGGTCGCCGGTGATCTCGGTGACGGGCAGCCGGCCGTCGGGGCCGACCGGGGGCGCCAGTGGCGGCGGCACCGCGCGGTGCCAGTCGATGTTGTCGGGGAAGACGACCCGCTTGTGTGGCTGCTCGGGCCCGGTGACAAGCGGTGCCGTCAAGGCCTCGGCGTCGTGGCCGCTGGGCTTGGGCACCGCGAGCGGGTCCGGGCGAGCGACCCCGCCGATCCCGGCCTGCTCACCGGCGATCTTCTCCTGGAGGCGCAGGATGCCGTGCAGCAGCGCCTCGGGCCGCGGCGGGCAGCCGGGCACGTACACGTCGACCGGGATGATCTGGTCGACGCCCTTGGTGACCGAGTACGAGTCCCAGTACGGGCCGCCGCAGTTGGAGCAGGCACCGAAAGATATGACGTACTTCGGCTCCGGCATCTGGTCGTAGAGGCGCTTGATGGCGGGCGCCATCTTGTCGGTGACGGTGCCCGACACCACCATCAGGTCGGCCTGCCGGGGGCCGTGCGCGAACGGGATGACGCCCAACCGGATGAAGTCGTGGCGCCCCATGCTCGTCGCGATGAACTCGATCGCGCAGCACGCCAGGCCGAAGTTGAAGACCCACAGCGAGTACCGCCGGCCCCAGTTGAGGACGAACCGGATCGGTTCACCGAGCACTCCTGGCAACTGCACGACACAAGTCAATCACAACCGAACGCGCCGCAACCGTTCCTAGTGTCGGGGCTGCCGGAGGTGGCTCACGTGCACGCCACGCGGCAACCGGCCAGTTAGCACAGCGGATGTTATCCATCGGCACGCGCGGAAGGACAGATGCATCTACGCTGCGCCCCGTGACTGTTACTGTCCCCACGGCGACGGCCCGGGCTTCGGCCCCGCCAAGAGAGGAGGCGATGCGGGTGCCCGCCGGTGTCGCCGCAGGTCATCCGGCCACGGCCGAGGTGGGGCTGCGCATCCTCGCGGCGGGCGGCTCGGCGGCGGATGCGGCGGTGGCGGCCGTGCTCGCCACGTCGGTCAGCGAGAGCATCCTGACCGGGATCGGCGGGGGTGGTTTCGCCACCTACTTCGACGCGTCCACCCAGACGGTCACGTGCCTCGACTTCTTCTGTTCGGTGCCCGGGTTGGACGGTGACGTCACACCCGACCCCATGACCCCGATCGAGGTGTACTTCGGCGGCGTACCGCTGATCTACTCGATCGGTGCCGCCAGCGTGGCCGTGCCGGGGGTGCCCGCAGGCTGTGGCGAGGTGCACCGGCGCTGGGGACGGCTGCCGTGGCAGCGGGTCGTCGAGCCCGCGGTGACGCTGGCCCGCAGCGGCGTACTGCTGCCGGCCGCGCAGGCCCGCACGCTGGTCGCGGTGGCGCCGGCTCTGCTGCCCGGTGAGGGGGCCAACATCTACGCGCCCACCGGCCGGCTGCTGGAGGGCGGCGAACTGCTGCACCACCCGGGTCTGGACATCGCGCTGGACGCGCTGGCCGGCGAGGGCCCGGCCGTCTTCTACACCGGCCGGCTGGGTCAGCTGCTGGTCGACACGGTGCGTGCCGGCGGTGGGGCGCTGGGCCCGGCCGACCTGGCGGCCTACCGGGTGCTGGAGCTGGCGGTCGGTCACGCGACGCTCGGCGGCAACCACATCTACGCGCGGCACGACCTGAACGAGACGATCGACACGATCGCCGCGTTGCCGGCCGACCTACCAGAAATGTCCAGGCGAGACCGGGCGGTCGCGGTCGCCGACGCGCTCCGGCGGTACGGGGCGCAGCGCCTCGGCGACACCACCAACATCTCCGTGGTGGACGCGGAGGGCGACGCCTGCGTGATCACCACGACGCTCGGCATCGGCGCGGGCATCTGGCTGCCCGGTTACGGCATCAACCTGAACTCGATGCTGGGCGAAGGCGAGCTGATCACTCCCGACCTGGCGCCCGGGCGGCGCATGTCGTCGATGATGTGCCCGCTCGTCGTGGTCGACGAAGACCGGCAGCTGGTGGCGGCCGCCGGCTCGGCGGGCGCCTCCCGCATCCGCACGGCCCTGATCGACACCCTGCTGGGCGTACTGGTCGACGACCTGGACATGCCGGCCGCGATCGCCCGACCCCGGTTCCACGTGGTCGGCGACACCGTGCACGCCGAGCTGGGTTACCCGCCGGACGAGCTGGACGCGCTGGCGACGGCGGGGTACACGGTCAACCAGTGGCCCGACATGAACCACTACTTCGGCGGTGTGAGCGCCGTGGGTCGGGCCGGAGCGGCTGGCGACCCCCGCCGCGGCGGCGTCGGCGCGGTCCTGCCCTAATCCTCGGGCCACCAGGCGGCGCGCTTCATGTCGACGCGGCCGGATCGAATCGGGGTGGCCTCGCCGATCAGCCGGGCCATCGCCTCCAGTTCGTGGCCCGGCACGACACGCCCGGCGTTGTTGACCACGCGGTGCCAGGGCACCGGGCCGCCGTACCGCGACATGATCGTGCCAACCAGCCGCGCCGACGACCGGCCGGACCGGTCAGCCAGGTAGTCGGCGATCGCGCCGTACGACATCACCCGCCCCGACGGGATCCGCTCGACGAGTGCGAGCACCTCTTCGACGTACTCCTCCGGCGTCACGAGGACACACCCTATGCAGAATGGTTGGGTGCGCGAAGCAGTCACAGCGGCACGGCGGATCGTCGTCAAGATCGGCTCGTCGTCGCTGACCACGGCTACCGGTGGCCTCGACACCGCAAGGGTCGACGCCCTCGTAGACGCCGTCGGCGCCCTGGCCACCGACGGGCGCGAGATCGTGCTGGTCTCCTCCGGGGCCATCGCGGCCGGGCTCGCGCCGCTGTCCATCCCGCGCCGTCCGCGTGACCTGGCCACCCAGCAGGCCGCCGCGAGCGTCGGGCAGGGCCTGCTGATCGGCCGGTACGCGGCCAGCTTCGCCCGGCACGCGCTCATCGTCGGGCAGGTGCTGCTCACAGTCGACGACGTGACGCGCCGCGCCCACTACCGCAACGCGTACCGCACGCTGCGCAAGCTGCTCGACATGGGCGCCGTGCCGATCGTCAACGAAAACGACACGGTCGCCACCGAGGAGATCCGCTTCGGCGACAACGACCGGCTGGCCGCTCTGGTCGCCGCGCTGATCCACGCCGACCTGCTGGTGCTGCTCTCGGACGTCGACGCGCTCTACACCGGCAACCCGAGCCGGCCCGGCACCCAGCGGGTCGACGAGGTGCGCGGCGATCAGGATCTCGCTGGGGTGTCGGTGGGCAAGGCCGGTAAGGCCGGCGTCGGCACCGGCGGCATGATCACCAAGGTCGAGGCCGCCCGCATCGCCACCGGCTTCGGCATCCCGGTGGTGCTCACGGCCGCGCCCCTCGCCGCGTCAGCGCTGGCGGGAGAGCAGGTGGGCACCCTCTTCCATCCGGTACGCCAGCGGCCCACCGCCCGCCTCTTCTGGCTCGCGCACGCCACCTCGCCGCGCGGCCGGCTGCACCTGGACCCGGGTGCGGTGCAGGCGGTCGTGGCCCGGCGAAAGTCGCTGCTGCCCGCCGGCATCACCGCGGTGGATGGCGCCTTCACCGCCGGCGACCCCGTCGACCTGGTCGACGCCTCGGGCGCCCCGGTCGCCCGCGGCCTGGTCAACTACGACGCGGTGGAGCTGCCATCGCTGCTCGGCCGGTCCACGGTCGAGCTGGCCGCGGCGCTCGGCCCGGGATACGAACGTGAAGTGGTGCACCGCGACGACCTGGTACTGCTGTAGAGAGTGAGACGGTCATGACTGTGAACGAGCAGGCCAAGCGGGCTCGCGAGGCCGCCGCCGCGCTGGCCACCGCCACCCGGGCCACCAAAGACACCGCGCTGCTGGCCATGGCAGACGCGCTGGTCGCCCGGGCCGGCGAGATCCTCGCCGCCAACGCGGCCGACGTCGAAGCGGGCCGGGAGGCCGGGCTGTCGGCGGCGATCATCGACCGCCTCTCGCTCACCGAGGGCCGGGTCGACGCGATGGCCGACGCGCTGCGCGAGATGGCCGCGCTGCCCGACCCGGTCGGCGAGGTGGTCCGCGGCTCCACGCTGCCCAACGGGCTGGAGCTGCGGCAGGTCCGGGTGCCGTTCGGCGTCGTCGGGATCATCTACGAGGGCCGCCCCAACGTGACGGTGGACGCCGCCGGCATCTGCTTGAAGTCGGGCAACGCGGCGCTGCTGCGCGGCTCGTCGTCCGCCGCCAGGTCGAACGCCGCCCTTACCGCCGTGCTCCGCGACGCCGTGGCCACCACTGGCCTGCCCGCCGACGCGATCCAGCTGCTCGACGCCTCGTCCCGCGACTCGGTCAAGGAGCTGATGCGCGCCCGCGGCCTGGTCGACGTGCTCATCCCGCGCGGCGGGGCCTCCCTGATCAAGACGGTGGTCGAGGAGTCGACCGTGCCCGTCATCGAGACTGGCGTCGGCAACTGCCACGTCTACATCGACGCGGCCGCCGACCTCGACAAGGCACTCACCGTCCTGCTCAACAGCAAGACGCAGCGGCTGTCCACCTGCAACACCGCCGAGTCCGTACTGGTGCACGCCTCGGTGGCGGAGGCCTTCCTCCCCCGCGCACTCGCGGCGTTCCAGGAGGCCGGCGTCACCGTCCACGGCGACCCGGCGGTCGCGGCGTACTCCGACGCTGTCGTGCCGGCCACCGACGAGGACTTCGGCACCGAGTACCTCTCCGCGGACATCTCGGCCGCCGTGGTCGATTCGCTCTCCGCGGCGGTCGCGCACATCACGCGGTACGGGTCGCAGCACACCGAGGCGATCGTGACGGAGTCGGTGGCGGCCGCCCGCGAGTTCGTGGCCCGGGTCGACGCGGCGGCGGTGATGGTCAACGCGTCCACTCGCTTCACCGACGGCGGCGAGTTCGGATTCGGGGCCGAGATCGGCATTTCCACGCAGAAGTTGCACGCGCGTGGGCCGATGGGACTACCCGAGTTGACCTCCACGAAGTACATCGTGACGGGGGATGGTCACATCCGCACCTGAGCGGTCGCCGGGCGGCGGGCGGGGAGGTAGCGTGTCGCCGTGGTCGACATGGACGCCGCGATCGGCTTCGTCGTAGCCCACGGCGACGCCGTGGATCGGGCCCGCCTATCGCACCTGCGTACAGGCGGTATGCCCAGCGAAACACTGCTGGCCGACGCCGAGATCGGGCAGGCACCCGGAGGTGGCTGGCCGGCGCTGTGGGGCGGCGAGGTCGCCTCGGTGGACGCGACGTGCTTTCGCCTGGCGGAACTCGACGATCTCGGTGCGCTCGGCCGTCCCGCCGCGCGCACCGCGCTGGACTGGCTCGCGAGCGCGCAGCGGCCGGACGGCATGTGGGAAGAGGACGAGGCGCTGGCCGGCGAGGCGCCGCCCTGGGCCAAGCCCGGAGACCCCGAGGCTCGCCTCTACCTGACCACCAACGCCGCTTTCTGGCTCGGCATGACCGGATACACCGACGCGGCCCGCGCCGCCAGCCAGGTAATCGCGGCACACGTCGGCGCCGACGGAAGCTGGCCGTCGTTCCTGGTCAGCGCCTGGCTGAGCGCGGGCGTCCTGTATCAGCAGGCCATGTTCTACGAGTCGGCGCGGCTGCAGATCATGCTGGGCGACCGCCTGCCGCAGATGTCACCGGCAGACGTCGCCCTGATGGCGGCGCGGCTCCGGCGCGCCGGGCTGGCGCCCGAAGACTGGCTGCTCGCCGCCGCGCGCCGGCGCCTCTCGGAGACCCAGCGCAGCGACGGCGGCTGGCCCAGCGACGACGGCCGCCAGTTCGACGCACACACCACCCTGACGGCGATCCGCGCCGTCCGCTGACGACCCGTCAGTACGCCGGGAGCGACGGGTCGATCTGCTTGATCCAGGAGAGCACGCCGCCCTGCACGTGCACCGCGTCCTTGAAGCCGGCCGCCTTCACAGCAGCCAGCGCCTCAGCGGAACGGACGCCCGACTTGCAGTGCAGCACGATCTGCCGGTCCTGCGGGAGACGGGCCAGCGCCTCGCCGGACAGGATGTCGCCCTTGGGGATCAACGTCGCGCCCGGGATGCGCACGATCTCGTACTCGGCCGGCTCGCGCACGTCGACCAGGAAGATCGACTTGCCCGAGTCCTGCCAGTCCTTGAGCTCCCGCGCGGTGATGGTGGAGTCGACCGTGGCCTGCTCGGCCTCCGGCGACACCGCACCGCAGAAGTCTTCGTAGTCTTCGAGCAGGTCGGTGACCGTCGGGTTCTCACCGCAGAGCGCGCAGGCCGGGTCCTTGCGGATCTTGATCTTCCGGTACGTCATCTCCAGCGCGTCGTACACCGTCAGCCCGCCCACGAGCGGCTCGCCGATGCCGGTGATCAGCTTGATCGCCTCGGTGACCTGGATGGAGCCGATCGACGCGCAGAGCACGCCCAGCACGCCACCCTCGGCGCAGGACGGCACCATGCCGGGCGGCGGGGGCTCGGGGTAGAGGCAGCGGTAGCAGGGGCCGTGCTCGGCCCAGAAGACGCTCGCCTGCCCATCGAACCGGTAGATGGAGCCCCAGACGTAGGGCTTGCCGAGCAGCACCGCCGCGTCGTTGACCATGTACCGGGTGGCGAAGTTGTCGGTGCCGTCGACGATCAGGTCGTACTGGGAGAAGATCTCCCGCACGTTGTCGCGGTCGAGGGCGGTGTTGTGGATCACCACGTTGACGTACGGGTTGATCTCACGAACCGACGCGGCGGCCGACTCCGCCTTGGGGCGGCCGATGTCGGACTGGCCGTGGATGATCTGCCGCTGGAGGTTGGACTCGTCGACGGTGTCGAAGTCGACGATGCCCAGGGTGCCCACGCCGGCGGCGGCAAGGTACATCAGCGCGGGTGACCCGAGGCCGCCCGCGCCCACACACAGCACCCTGGCGTTCTTGAGCCGCTTCTGCCCCTCCACCCCGACATCCGGGATGATCAGGTGGCGCGAATAGCGGCGAATCTCGTCGACGGTGAGCTCGGCGGCGGGTTCGACGAGCGGGGGCAGCGACACGGTCAACTCCCGGTAGCTAGCGGCAGCGATACCGGACTATTGTTGCGCGCCCGCGACCTCACTCCGCAATGACGTGGCACACGGGCGGTCAGGGAATAGGCGGGCCCGCGTACCGCCGGCCGTTCAGGTACGGCCAGCCGTAGGCGACGCAGCCCTTCAGCCCGAGCGTCTGCTGCTGCATCACCGGGGCCGTCCCACCGGATGTCGGGCAGCGCTCGTGACCGTGCCCCAACTGGTGACCAACCTCGTGATTGATCGCGTAGGCCTGGTACTCGGCGAGCGGCGCGCCGTAGTCCGGCACGGCGGTGAGCCAGCGGGCCACGTTGATGATCACCTGGCCGGGCAGGCGGCACGAGGTGTACTGCTCGGTGGCCAGGCCGCCGGCCGCGCACATCCGCTCCGACGTTGCCGGGGTGGCGAGGAAGATCGTGAACTCGGCCGAGGCGGACCGCGGTACCCGTTGCAGCCTGAACTGGCGGCCGGCGATCCAGCTGCGCGGGTCGCCCAGGATCTCGTCGACGCTCGCCGCGAACGACCTCGCGTCCTGGCCCAGGCCGTCCTCGGTCGCCACCCGGAAGCGGCGCAGCGTGCCAGCGGTACCAAGGGGCGGCCCGGCACTGTCCGCGTACCGGAAGGTGCCCGGACCCGTGACCGGGAAGGTGGTCGCGACGGCGGCCGGCGTGGGCGACGGCGCCGCCGGCGACGGCGACGTGGGGCGCAGCGCGACCGCCGCGGGGACGACGGCCGCCGCGGTGGTCGGCGGTGCCTCCGGCGCCGCGACGGGCACTTCCACCGGCCGGCTCCGCGCGAGATCTACCAGCACCAGGCCCGCGGCCGACGCCAGCAGCAGGAGTACGGCCGTACGCCGTTGCCGATGCCGCATGCGCTCCTGGCCGATGCGGCGCCCTTCGAGCCTGGGCGCGGGCGTGCGGCCGTGCGCTGCCACACGGTCTGCGGTGGCGCGGGCTGGACGGGTCGCCGGTGTCGCCATGGTCTGTCCAGCGTGCCATGCCTATCCGCAATTGTCCGGATTTAACACGCTATTTCAGAGGGCCGGCATACCGGCGACCATTCAGGTACGGCCATGGGTTGGCCGCGCACCCATTGAGGCCGAGCGTCTGCTGCATCATCACCGGCGCCGGCCGGCCCGCTCGCGGGCACAGCTCGTGCTGGTGCCCCAACTGGTGCCCGACCTCGTGGTTCACCACATAGCTGCGGTAAACCGACAGCGGCACCTCGGCCGAGGTGTAGCCCGGGGTGGACAGCCGCCACCGGTCCAGGTTGATGATCACCCTGCCGCTGGTACGGCACGACGTGTACGGCCGGCCACCCACCTGGATGTTCACGCCGCCGGCCGCGCACATCCGCCCCGCCGTCTCGGCCGTCGCCAGGTACACGGTGAACTCGTGGGCCTGCCCGTCGGGCACCCGCTGCATCCGATGCCCGCCCGCGATCCAACTCCGCGGATCGCCGAGCGCCGCGTCGACGGCCACCGCGAACGCCGCCATGTCCTCGTTCGACCCGCGCTCGACGGCCACCCGGTACCGGTGCACCGTGCCGCTGCGCCCGAAGACCGGCCCACCCGTCGCCCCGTACTGGAAGGTGCCCTCTCCACGGGCCGGCACCGGCCCGGAGAGGGAGATCGTTGGTGGAGGGGTTCCCGCTGGCGGCGCGGTGGTCGGAGCCTGGGTTGGCGGCGCGGACGTTGGCGCTGCCGGCGTCGGCGCCACCGGCACCGGCGCCTTGTCGGTGTCACCGGCGAGCTTCGGCAGCGCCAGGCCGGTCAGGATCACTCCGGCCGCCGCCAGGAAGATCGCGCGGGCCGCCTTCAACGGGCGTCGACCCGGTGACCGACCTCGTCGAGCAGCGCGACCACAGCTCGGGCGACCATCCGTGGCACCTCCATCTGCGCCACGTGCCCCACACCATCCAAAATAAGCAGCCGGCTGTCAGGAACTGTCCTCGCGACCTGCGGCACGACTCGGATGTCGACCAGCCTGTCCTGCCGGCCGCCGATCACCAGCGTGGGCGCGCCGACCTGAGCGGCAATCCGCCACTGCGAGCCCGCCCCCGGCAGGTACGCCCGAAGGAAGCTGGAGATCAGGCCGCGGAAGGTGCGTAGATAGGACGCCACGTAGTGGTCGAGCTCGTATCGCAGCTTGAGCTCCTCGATCGCCTCCCGGCGGCGCTGCTCGCTGACCCGGCTCGGATCGGCGAAGCACGCGGCGGTCACCTGGCGGGCCATCTCCTCCGGAGTGATCTTAGCGAGCTGCCAGGCCGCCAACCGCTCCGCCAGCGGCACGGCGAGCAGCGGCAGCATGCGGCTCTGCACCGAGCGCCTCGGGTCGAGAAACGGCATCGCCGGCGACACCAGGGTCAGCGTGCGCACCAGGTCGGGCCGGGTGCCCGCGACCCGCACCGCGATCGCGCCGCCGAGCGAGTTGCCGAACAGGTGCACCGGGCCACGGTCGCTGTATTCGATCCAGCGCACGACGCGCGCGGCCTGCGCCGGGATGCTGTAGCTGCGCACCGGCTCGCTGCGCCCGAACCCGGGCAGGTCG
The DNA here is from genome assembly GCF_036906915.1 of Micromonospora sp. CPCC 206061. NCBI lineage: Bacteria > Bacillati > Actinomycetota > Actinomycetes > Micromonosporales > Micromonosporaceae > Micromonospora > Micromonospora sp. CPCC 206061. The sequence goes on along the minus strand of NZ_JBAKHX010000025.1, from coordinate 66,595 downwards.
ATCGCCTGCCCGTCGAGCCGGTGGGCGAGCAGGCCGGCGAGGTCGGTCCAGTTGGTCGACGAGCCGCCGAGGCCGTGGACGTAGAGCGCGGGCTCGGCACCAGCCGTTGTGGCCGGCGTATCGCGCACGTACATGACCGAGCCGTCGAGCAGCACCGGACGCCCTGGCCACGGTGGCGGCGCGTCGTCAGGCGGAAACAACTGATCCGCCACGAGGGTCGCGCGCTTCATCTATCCATTGTGCCGCGTGTTACGAAAGTAGAGACTCCAGCCGGCGGTTGACGGCCCCGAGTGTGGCGCGCACCACGGCCTGCCGCGGGTCGCCGGCCACGAGCGCGGAGCCGGCCAATTGCTCGACCCAGCCGCCGCATACCAGCAGGACCACGACGATCGCGACCTCGCACGTGCCGAACGGGACCACCGCAGTGTGCTCGACGAAGCACCGGCCGCGGTCGGTGGGCTGCTCGGCGGTGCTGAGCAGGTCGTCGATCGCGGCGGCCGCTGCCGTGGCGCACAGCCGCAGTACGTACGCGTCGACCGCCGGCCCGTTGGCCCGGCCGGTGGCGCGCCGCTCGTCGGCGGCCAGCCGCACCTCGACCGTGGCGTCCAGGCCGAACGTGCTGACCTGCACCTCGTCGATCGTCACGCGCGGGCCTGGGTTGGCGAGCGGCTTCAGGGGCCGGGGCGCAGCGGCCTCCACCGGGGTGCTGCTCTGACCCAGCGGGTGCTCCGCTTCGGCCGGCTCGGGCGCCTCCGGTGGGGGCGGCGGGACGGCAGCCGGTGGGGCCGCGACCACGCGCGGCGGCGGCGGCGCCAACTCGTTTTCTTCCTGGTATGCCCGGCGCGCGGCCCGCCGGCGCGGCGGCTCACCGGGGCTCGGCACCGACGCGCGGCCGGTCGGCTGCGGCTGAGCCGGCACGAACGACGAGCCTGACGGCGGCTGGGCCGGCGGGGGCGGCGAGGGCTGCTGCTGCGCGGCGGCGGACGGCAGGTCACGCGGCGCGGCGGCCAGACCCATCCGCTCCTGTAACAGGCGCGCGACCATCCGGCTCACCTCGGCCGGGTCGGCTCCGTCGGCGAGGTCGAGCCGCAGGTTGTGCGCACCGGACGCGGTCATGCGGACGGACGCGTCGCGAACACCTTCGACGCCGCGTACGGCGGCCACGATCGCCTGCACGTCGAAGCCCTCGGGGCGTTCGCGGGGCTGCACGTCGTCGCGGCGCAGGTGGCTCCAGATGCGGGTGAGGTCAGGGGCGTCGGCCGAAGACTCGACGGTGGGTGGCTCAGGCACGGTGGGCACATCCGGCTCGGCCGGCACTCGCTGCGGCAACGCGTCGGGCGCCGGTTCAGGTGTGCGTCGGGGCGGCGCCTGGGTCGCCGCCGGAGCTGCCGGGGGTGTCGGTGCTTGCGGAACCGCTGGAGGTGGGGGTGGTGGCTCCAGGGTTGGCTCAGGGGGTGCCGCCCGGCGGGCCTCGGTGGCCTCCTGCGACCGTTCGGGGCGCCATTCCCAGGGCGTGTTGGACCTGCTAGGACCCGGCGACGGCGGGCGCTCGTACATCGAGGTGTCGTATGGGCGCATGGGGCGCTCGGGCTGGGGCCGGAAGCCGGGCGGTGGCTCGTACGCCGGCGGGCTCTCCATGGACGTGAAGCCGGGAGCGGCGGGCCCACCCGACGACGGGGGCGGCTCGGGCCGCTCCGGCCAGCGCGGTGCGGGCGGCTCGGCAGCGGGCCGCTCCCGATGGGACGCCTGCGGCAGGCCGCCGGAAGGCGTGGCTTCTTCGATCGCGTGACGGGCCGCCTCGGCGACGGGCGGCAGCGCTGGTGCCGGGTCGCGCTCCGCGGGCGGCGCCGGTCGCTCAGCCGGAATCGGCGGCGGCGTGCGGTCTTCGAGGTCGCCTTCGTACGGGTACGGCGGGGCGCTCGCTGGCACGCGCAGCGCGATGGGTACGGACTCTCCGGTCGGCCGGTCGTCGTAGGGGGCGCCGTTGGTCACCGGGCGGGTCGGCGCAGCGGGACTCAGCGGCGACAGCAGATCGGCATAGCGCGGCGACGCGTCGGCCCAGCCCCGCCCGATGGCGCTGTCGCTACCCGGGTGCTGCCCGGCCGTCCGCCAGCTCGGCCGGACCGGCTCGCCGCTCGGCTCCAGCGCGGCGCCCGCGTTCGACCACGTGGCATCGGCGGCCGCCCAGCCGTTCAGCCGGGCCGGACCGCCACTGTCACCGTGCGGACCTGCACCGTTGCCGTTCTCTCCCGGTGTGGCGCCACCGGGTTGCCCTGTTTCGTCCACCGTGCGCTCCTCGGTCGCCCCCGCTGAGGCTACCGTGTGCTTGCAGTGGCGATAAGCCGCAACGTCCGGCTAGTTCGGCGGTCGGGGAGTGTTTACCGTTCTGCCGCATTGGCCGCAAGTCATAGTAGAGAGACCGAAAGTCGAGGTGAACGGCATGGCCGTAGGGTCGGGGAGCGCGCCGCCGACGGGGCGGCCTACCCGCCTACCGCGTTCGGCGCGCCGCAAGCAGCTGCTCGCCGCAGCGCAGGAGGTGTTCGTCGCGCAGGGGTACCACTCCGCCGCGATGGACGACATCGCCGAACGCGCGGGCGTCTCCAAACCAGTCCTCTACCAGCACTTCCCCGGAAAACTGGAGCTGTACCTGGCGCTGCTGGACACGCACTGCGACGCCATCGTGGCGCAGGTGCGTTCGGCGATGGTCGGCACCTCCGACAACAAAGAGCGGGTCAAGGGCGCCGTCCAGGCGTACTTCGACTTCGTCGACCACGAGAGCGAAGCGTTCCGGCTGGTATTCGAGTCCGACCTGCGCAACGAGCCCGCCGTGCGGGAACGCGTGGAGCGGGTGGAAAAGGGCTGTATCGCAGCCATCACAGATACGATCATCTCGGACACCGGCGTCAGCCGCGCACACGCTGAGCTGCTCGCCTCCGGCCTGGTGGGTGCCGCCGAAACCGCGGCCCAGTTCTGGCTCGCCGCCGGCCGCAAGGTCCCCAAAGCCGATGCCGAGGCGCTTCTCGCGACCCTGACCTGGCGCGGCATCGCGAGCTTCCCCCTGCAAGGCGAGTCAGCCTGACAGGCACCCCGGCCGGTCGGCTAACGTTTGCAGCGGCAAAGCCTTGAGGAGGATTCGTGGAGGTCAAGATCGGCGTGCAGTTCGCCCCGCGCGAGCTGGTGCTGGAGAGCGCTCAGTCGCAGGCCGAGGTCGAAAAGATCGTGGCCGAGGCGATTGAGACCCAGGGCATCCTCACGCTGCTGGACGAGAAGGGCCGCCGAGTGATCGTGCCGGTCGACAAGCTCGCGTACATCGAGATCGCCGAGCGCACCGCGGGTGCGGTGGGTTTCACAGCCCGCTGAGCCCCTACCGGGGTCAGTTGTTCAGGCCGACCGCCGCCATCCGAGTGGTATGTGCGGCGGTCAGCCGCTTGAACAGCCCCTGTACGCCCGCCTGGTCACCGGAGCCCTGCATGATCAGCATGGTCAGCGCGACGCGCTCGCCCGCGACACGCTGCGCCTGCGAGAGCCCTTCGCCGACCAGCCGGCGGGCCCACATCGAGAGCCGGTTGGCCACCTTCGGGTCGACCGCGATCGCCTCCCGGATCTCGGCGGCCGCGAAGTCGCTGTATCGCGAGTCGTGCAGCACGTCGAGCACCAGGTCGCGGTCGGGCGTGGCGAGAAACGCAGCCACCTCGCGCACGAAGTCGTCGGCGATGCTGTCCCACACGTACGCCTTCGTGAGCGCCTCCAGCCAGTCTTTCGGCTCGGTCAGTTCGTGGTACTCCTGGAGCGGCGTCACGTACGGCGCCATCGCCTTCTCGGTGTCTGCGCCCAGCTCGGCCATGCGGCCCGCGAGGCGGCGGTAGTTGTCGATCTCGGCGACGGCCATCTCGCTGAGCACGGCGCGCCGGCGGAGATCGGGTGCGAGCCGGGCGTCGGCCGCCATCCGCTCGAACGCGAGCAGCTCGGCGTACGCCACCATGCCCAGCAGGTCGACGACCGCTGCGCTCTCCGGACCTGCCGGCTCTGTTGCTTCGGACACGCCCGCAGGCTACCGCCGGCCGGGACGCGCCGCTCACCCGCGCGATCGCGGCGCCCGAGCGTGATGCGCGCCACAATTTGACGGCTGTCACGGCGCCGACGACCTGATGCCTGAGGCGCCGTTCATGCATGTCAGGTAACATTGCGCTGTTGCCGCGGCACTAGATCAGCATCTACCCCAGCCCGCGGCGCGCGTGTGGCCCGCGAATCGCATCGACCACTGCGATCGCGTGCGGCCCGCGCCATACCGAATTTGCGCGCCCTCGGATGTGACGGGCGCACCACGAGAGGGCACCCCCAAAACTCCATGAGTGAAACCGAAGAAACCATTACCCGAGCCCCCGTACGACCCGACAGCCCCAGCTTCGCCGACCTCGGTGTACGCGCCGAGACGGTGGAGGCGCTTGCCGCTGCCGGCATCACCCGGGCGTTCGCCATCCAGGAGTACGCGCTGCCGATCGCGCTGCGCGGCACCGACCTCATCGGCCAGGCACCCACCGGCACCGGCAAGACCCTCGGCTTCGGCATCCCGCTGCTCCAGCGGGTGTTCGCGCCCGGCGAGGGCAGCGACGGCGTGCCGCAGGCCCTGGTCATCGTTCCGACCCGCGAGCTGGGCCTCCAGGTCGCCAAAGACCTCGCCACCGCCGGCAAGACCCGCGGCGTGCGCGTCCTGCCGATCTACGGCGGCGTGGCGTACGAGACGCAGGTCGAGGCGCTGCGCGCCGGCGTGGAGATCCTGGTCAGCACGCCCGGCCGGCTGATGGACCTCGCCAAGCAAAAGAAGCTGCGCCTCGACCGGGTGCACGCACTGGTGCTCGACGAGGCCGACCGCATGCTCGACCTGGGCTTCCTCGACGACGTCGAGAAGATCCTCGCCATGCTGCCGGAAGATCGGCAGACCATGCTCTTCTCCGCCACGATGCCCGACCCGATCGTCACGCTGGCGCGGCGGTTCCTGCGCCACCCGGTGACGATCCACGCCGGCCATACGGCCGAGACCGGGCCGTCGCCGCTGACCAAGCAGCTGGCCTACCGCACCCACCCGATGAACAAGATCGAGGTGGTCACCCGGATCCTCCAGTCGCAAGCACGCGGCCTGACGATGATCTTCACGCGCACCAAGCGCGCCGCTGACCGGGTGGCCGAAGACCTCGACTTCCGGGGCTTCGCCGTGGCCGCGGTGCACGGCGACCTGGGCCAGGGCGCACGCGAGCGGGCGCTCCGGGCGTTCCGGGCCGGCAAGATCGACGTACTGGTCGCCACCGATGTCGCCGCCCGTGGGCTCGACGTCTCCGGCGTCACCCACGTCCTCAACTACGACTGCCCCGAAGACCCCGACACGTACACCCACCGCATCGGGCGCACCGGCCGGGCCGGGGCGAGCGGCGTGGCCGTGACGTTCGTCGACTGGGAAGACATGCCCAGGTGGCGGCTCATCGACAAGTCGCTGGGCCTGGAGATGCCCGAGCCGCCGGAGACGTACCACACGTCCCCGAACCTGTACACCGACCTGGACATCCCGTCCGACGTCGGCAGCACCCTGCCGACCGCCGATCGCACTCGCGCCGGGCTGGGCGCCGAGGTCGAGGAAGACCTCGGCACGAAGTCCCGGGGCGGTAGCCGGCGGCGCGCCGAGAGCAGCACCCGCGGCAGGTCCCGTAGCCGCCGCGAAGGCGGCGGTGGCGGCACCACTCCGGAGGCCGAGGCGACCGCCGCGACCGACGAGGCACCCGCGTCGACCCGCGTTCGTCGTCGCCGTCGGGCTGGCGAAGTGGTAGCCGCCGAGGCGACCGCGGCCAACACCGAGCCCATCGACGCGACGCCAGCCGCGGAGGCCGCCGACGACGCCACTGCAGCGGCCAAGCCCCGCCGCCGTCGCCGTCGCCGCTCCCCCGCGGCAACAACCCCCACGGAGTAACCAAGAGCCGCACGGCGCTCCGCGCCGCGCGGCCCCACATCTCCCGCCGATCAAGGGCAAACGCACGTGGTTCGATCTCTTTTCCACGTGCGTTTGCCCTTGATCCACGCAGATCTCCTTGATCGACGCGGCCCCAGCGCGCGGTCGCGGCGCGGCCCAGCACGCGGCCCCAGCACGCGGCCCCAGCACGCGGCCCCAGCACGCAGTCGCGGCGCGCGGAGCGGCGTGGGCTGGAGCGCGCGGCCGCAGCGGCGTGGGCCGGAGCGGCGCGTGGGCCGGGAGTGGCGGCGAGTGCGGAGGCAAATGCGCGACGCGCCCGCCGGTTACGGCGGGCGCGTCGGTGGTAAGGAGGCCCCTCCGCCGGGGGTTCGACAAGGGCTCGGCGGAGGGGCCTGGGGCCTCAGTGCGCTGCGGGTCGCACCGAGGGGCCGTGGGTCAGCTGACCGTGCAGGGGGCCAGTGCGTCGAGACCCACGGGGCGTGCGTCGATCCGACCGATCGCCGTCGCGATGCGGTTGATCGCCGCGACCCGCTTGTCCTCCAGCGGACCGAGGATCGCGTTCTGCACGAAGTTCGGGCCGCCCTGACCGACGGTCGCGACAAGCCGCGCGTTGGCTTCCGCGATCTGCGTGTCGAGCTGCGCCAGGTTGCGCTCCACCTCAGCGAGGGCACCGGCCGGGATGGCCGGGAGCTGGCTGCCGACGTCGGGGCAGCTGATCGTGCCGACCTCGGCGGCGCCACCGTCACCGGCACCCGCGTCGCCACCGGCCGCGTCGTCGCCACCGGCCGCGTCGTCGCCACCAGCGGCGTCGTCACCGCCGCCGGCACCGTCCGCCTCGAGCTGGCACGGCGCGAGCGCGTCCAGGCCCTGCGGGCGGGCGTTGATCCGGCCGATCGCGGTCGCGATCCGGTTGATGGCCGCGACGCGCTTGTCCTCCAGCGGGCCGAGGATGGCGTTCTGCACGAAGTTCGGGCCGCCCTGGCCTACGGTCGCGACGAGCCGCGCGTTGGCCTCGTTGATCTGCGTCTGGAGTTGGGCGAGGTTGCGATCCACCTCCGCCTGGGCACCGGCCGGTACAGCCGGGAGCTGGCTCTCTACGTCCGGGCAGACGATGATGCCGGGGCCAGCGGCCGTGCCGCCGCCCTCTTCCCCACCGCCAGCGGGTAGCTCGGCGGGCTCGGTGGCGGTGGAACCACCGCCGGTCGACAGCGTGCAGGTGGCCAGCGACTCCAGGCCCTGCGGCCTGGTGCCCTGCCGGCCGATCGCGATGGCGATCCGGTCGATGGCGGCACCGCGCTTGCTGGCCAGCGGGCCGAGGATGGCGTTCTGGACGAAGTTGGGCCCGCCCTGGCCCTTGCTCGTGACCAGCCGCTGGTTGGCCTCGGCAATCTGCGTGTTGAGCTGTGCGAGATTCCGCTCCACCTCCGCTTGGGCGGAGGCCGGCACATTTTGCAGCTTGTCGGCGACGGTCGGACAGCTGATCGTGGAAGCCGCGTCCTCACCATCGGCCGCCGCGACGCCGATCCCGCCCCCGACAATGGCTACGGCGACACCAACAGTGGCGGCTATCTTCCAGCGGCGACCGAATGTGCGCCGTTCCTTGTACTCGTGCGTGGTCGTGGACATGCGCGTGACAACCCAACCCTTCGGGCCTAAGGTGGCCGGCAGCCGCGCCGCTCGTTCGCGGGCTCACCGGTGGGGACAGAGCCCCACACCCGACGACCGCCCCGAGCGAGGGCAGCAGCCGGATGCTGCTGTGGATGAGAAGCGCCGTCCGACGGCTGGTTTCGCCGTCCGCCTCGCACTTTCTTACGGTGGCCGCGCTCCCATGGTTCAACACGACTTCTGAGAAAGATCTAGGCTCGGAGAATGCCGGTCAAACTGGACGACGCGCTGGCAGAGGTGCGTGCGCTGCTGCTCGACCCGGGATTGGTCCGCGCGGTCGCCGCGGGCCGCCGCCGGGGCCAGACCCCTACCTTGGTGCGGGCGGAGCTGCGCCCGGTCACCCTGAAGGGCGGGCCGTACCTGCAGATCGTGACGTCCGACGGCACCCGGCCACACACCCGCAACGTGGCCGGGGCCGACGCGGGAGCGGCGGTGGATTCGCTCCTGGCGGAGCCGTTCGGAAACTGGCATGTGGAGACCGGCGACGCGACCGTCCAGGTGCGGGTGACCAAGAAGGGCGACGCCCAGCTGCACCGGGCGAGCGCGGCCCGCCAGGCGGCGGACACCGAGCACGACCGTGCCAAGGAGTACCTGCTCGACCCCGGTGACCCGCTGTTCGAGGTGATCGGGGGCAACGCGGCGAAGCGCCGGCAGGTCGACGCGTTCCTGCGGGCGCTGGCAGCCACCCTGCCGGAGCCGCCCGCCAGGCTGGACGTGGTGGATTTGGGGTGCGGCAACGCATATCTGACGTTCGCCGCCCATCGGTACCTCAGCGGGCTGGGCGTCGACGTGCGGATCGTCGGCGTCGACGTGCGGGAAGACCAGCGTCGCCGCAACACCGAGGTGGCCGAGCGGCTGGGCTGTGCCGACCGGGTGCGGTTCGTGGCGGGCACGATCGCCGGTGCCGAGGTCGACCTGGCGCCCGATCTGGTGCTGGCGCTGCACGCGTGCGACACCGCCACCGACGAGGCATTGGCGCGAGCGGTGAAATGGGACGCGAGGTGGGTGCTGGCAGCGCCGTGCTGCCACCACGACATCGCCGCGCAGTTGCGCGCCCAGCCGGCGCCCGAGCCGTACCCCCTCATCACCCGGCAGGGCATCCTGCGCGAGCGCCTCGCGGACGTCCTCACCGACGCGCTGCGCGCCGCGATCCTGCGCCTCTACGGGTACAAAGTGGACGTTGTGGAGTTCGTTGACTCCAAACACACTCCGCGCAATCTCATGCTGCGCGCCCGCCGCACCGAGGCACCGCCCACAGTGGAGCAGCGCGCCGAGTACGCCTCGCTCACCACGCAGTGGGGCGTGCGCCCGGCTCTTGAATCGCTGCTCAGCTCACCACCAGAGTGAACTCCGCCGTGTGCACCTTTCCGGCCACCTGGAAGTCGAAGTACATCCGGTAACGGCCGGTGCTCGGCACCGCCAGCCAGAACTTGACCGCCCCGTCGATCAGCTGGTCTTCGGGGTGCACGTGCACGTATCCGAGGTCTCCCTCGCGCACCACCACGAGGTGCCCGTACGCCCCGAGGTACCGCTCCGGCGTGGCACCCGGTACCCGGAAGAAGAGCGGCTGTGTCGCGCCCGGCGCCGGTGTGCCGTCATAGCTCACCGAGAAGCCCGCGACGGCCGCGTCGCGCGCCGGCACGGGCAGTGCCCGCGCGGCGTAGTCGCCGGTCACGGACAGATCCACGCCGAGCGTCAGCGCCGTCTGCTGCCCACCCACGTCGACGGTGAAATCCGCGTACGCCCGCCAGGCGCCCGCAGCGGGCAGGGTGAGCGGCACCCGCCATCTGCCGTCGGTTGCCATCGCCGGGTGCAGGTGCTGGTATCCCGACAGGTCCCGGCGCACCACGATGAGGTGCAACGGCTTGTCGTGCACGATCGCGAACGTGGTGACCGGCCGCCCGTCCCGGCCCACGACGCGGAAGGCGAAGTCGCGGGGCTGCCCGGCGGAGAACGAGGTCGCCTCGGGCACCAGCGTGTATCCGCCGGAGCTGACCGCGAGCCCACCCACGTCGGCGGTGGCCTGGCCGGCCGTGGTGCCGTGCTGGTGTGGGCTCGCCTCGGCGCCGGCGGCGACCGGTGGGCCGGCCATCGTGCCCGGCTCGTCGCCGCTGGTCACGCGCCCCAGGCCGAACCCGCCCAGCAGGGCGACCACCAGACCGGCGGCGAGGATGGCGATCCGGGCGGTGGGTGCGGGCATGGCGGGGATTCCTCCTCGGGACGGCCGGTACAAGTATGCGGGATCGTAATGCGCGTGGCTTTTGCCCGAGATGCCTCGTTAGGTCTGCGTGCCAGGTTGTGCAACTCTGCGTATCTCCATGCCGACGACCGCCCTCATCGCCGCCCTGGTGATCGTGCTGCTACCCGTCCCCGTACAGGCGACACCAATCGGCGACCAGCTCAACACGGCGGGCGAGCACCTGGAGAAGGTGATCGAGGACTACAACGAGGTCCGCGACAACCTACGCACCACTCGCCGCCAGATCGCCGACCTCAACGAGGAGATCCGGCCGCTGGAGCGGCAGCTGGCCGCCCGACAGGCCCGCGTCGGTGTGATCGCCGCCACAGCGTACCGGTCGAGCGGCGTCAGCACTGCACTCGCGGTGATCTCGGCCGAGTCCGCGTCGGACTTCGCCGACCGGCTGCTCGTGCTCGAACGGCTGGCGGGCGAGCAGAGTCAGGAGATCGACAAGCTCAACGCGGCACGCGAGCGGGTCGAGGCGGCCCGCCACACCCTCGACTCGGCCGCCAGCCAGCAGGCCGCCCAGGAGCTGACGCTCGCCACGAAGAGGCAGGAGATCGAGCAGGACATCGCCCGGCTGGAGCAACTGCGCGAGCAGACCGGCTTCAAGCCGCGTCCGACGCTCAAGGGCTTCAAGCCGACGTTCTCTGCGGGCAAGGCGGGCGCGGCCGTCCGGTTCGCGTACGCCCAGCTCGGCAAGGAGTACAGGTTCGGCAGCGGCGGCCCCAACTCGTACGACTGCTCGGGCCTCACCTCCGCGGCCTGGGCCAAGGCGGGCGTGCCACTGCCTCACAACGCCCGCCGCCAGTGGCGCGCGGTCAAAAGGGTCAGCCGCGACGAGTTGAAGCCCGGCGACCTGATCTTCTACTACCGCAGCATTCACCACGTGGCGATGTACGTCGGCGGCGGCAAGATGATCCACGCCCCGCAGCACGGCGAGCCCGTGCGCGTCGACGACGTCGACTACCAGCCGATCCACGGATACGGCCGGCCGAGCTAGCTCACGGGCTCAACCGGCGATCGCCAGAGCGAGGGGCAGCACGACCGGGGCACCGGCCTGGCGCAGCAGGCGCGCCACCATCGTCATCGTCCAGCCGGAGTCGACCAGGTCGTCAACGAGCAGCACTGGACCGTCCAATATGGCCAGTTGCTCGGCGAGTGGCGGCGGCACCTCGAACGCGGCGTGGAGCGCGAGTACCCGCTGGGCGCTGTTGCCCCGCGGCCCCGCGCCGCCGCCGACCCGCCGCACCGCCCCAAGCAGCGGCAGCCGACCGACCGCGGCGACGCGTTCGGCGAGACCGCGCACGAGCTGGCTGTGCCGCCGGGAATCCACGGCGACGATCCCCACCGGCCGGGCCGGCCACGGGTCGTCGCCGCGCGCCCACGCCTTGAGCACCTCGATGACCGCACCGGCCACGTCGTCGGGCAGCGGAGCGTCGGGCGAGTCCGGGCCGACCAGCCCTCGCAGGCGCGAGCCCCAGCCGAGGTCGGATAGGCGCCCCACCGCGCGGCCGGAAGCGGCCTGCTCGCCCGGTGCGATCTTTCCCCGCAGCGGCACGCCGACCGCCTCCAGGCCGGTCGGCCACATCTTCTTCGGCGTGACCTCGACGCCCGGCCGGCCCAGAAACGCCTGCGCGGCCGACAGCGCGGGGTGTGACACCTCGGTGTCGAAGCGCGGGCCGGCGCAGCGGTCACAGCGGCCACAGGGCACCGCACCCGGATCGTCGAGGCACCTGCGCAGGTACTCCATCCGGCAGCCGGCCGTCGCGGTGTACTCGCGCATGGCCTGCTGCTCGGCCGTACGCGCCTCGGCGACCCGCCGCAGCCGCGCGGCGTCGTACTCCCACGGCTGGCCCGTAGCGAGCCAGCCGCCGCGCACCCGGCGCACCGCGCCGTCGACGTCGAGCACCTTGAGCATCAGCTCCAGCCGCGTGCGCCGCAGGTCGACGATCGGCTCCAGCGCCGGAGTCGACAATGGACGCTCGGTGGACAGGGCGCCTAGCACCGAGCGCACCTGCTCCTCGGGCGGAAACGCGAGCGAGGCGAAGTACCGCCAGATGGCCGCGTCTTCCGGGCCCGGCAACAGCAGGACCTCCGCCTGGTCGACGCCGCGGCCGGCGCGGCCCACCTGCTGGTAGTACGCGATCGGCGAGGGCGGCGCACCGAGGTGCACGACGAAGCCGAGGTCGGGCTTGTCGAAACCCATGCCGAGCGCCGACGTCGCGATCAGCGCCTTGATCTTGTTGTCGAGCAGGTCCTGCTCGGCGGCCCGGCGGTCGGTGTCGTCGGACTGCCCGCTGTACGAGGCGACCGCGTAGCCCCGGGACCGAAGGAACTCGGCGGTCTCGCCAGCAGCCGCCACCGTCAGCGTGTACACGATGCCCGAGCCGGCCAGCCTGTCCAGGTGGTCGGCCAGCCAGGCCAGCCGGTGGGCCGGCGTCGGCAGGTCGAGCACGGCCAGCCGCAGCGAGTCACGGTCGAGCGCTCCGCGCAGCACGAGCGCGTCGCCGAGCTGGTCGGCCACGTCGGCGGTGACCCGGGCGTTGGCCGTCGCGGTGGTGGCCAGCACCGGCGTGCGCTCGGGCAGCCCGGCGAGGAAGGTGCGCAGCCGGCGGTAGTCAGGCCGGAAGTCGTGACCCCAGTCGGAGACGCAGTGCGCCTCGTCGACCACGAGCAGGCCGGTCGTGGCGGCGAGCCGGGGCAGGACGGTGTCGCGGAAGTCGGGATTGTTGAGTCGCTCGGGGCTGATGAGTAGCACGTCGACCGCACCGGCGTGGATCTGCTCGGTGATCTCGTCCCACTCGTCGAGGTTGGCGGAGTTGATCGTGCGGGCGTGGATACCCGCGCGGGCGGCCGCCTCGACCTGGTTACGCATGAGGGCGAGCAGCGGCGACACGATCACGGTGGGCCCGGTGGTCTCCCGAGCTCGCAGCAGAGCCGTCGCGACGAAGTACACCGCGGACTTTCCCCAGCCCGTGCGCTGCACGCACAGCACCCGGCGACGGTCGGCCACCAGCGCCTCGATGGCCCGCCACTGGTCGTCACGGAGCCGGGCACGCTCGCCGGCCAGCCGTCGCAGTACCGCTTCCGCCTCTTCCCGCATCGCCCCTTCCTACCAGGTCACCGGCGAAGATCACCGTTCGTGCCCGGTTCACGACGGTCCGGGTTAACTGAGTCGTTGATCAGCAAAACATGCGAGAAAGCGGCCTTAACGGACGCTCCTGGTCCGCATAGGTTTGGGTCCACACGTGTGGGGGGTGACATGTCAGGACCGCGGAGTTTGGCGCGCTTCGGCGCCGTGGCCGCTGGCTTGGCCGGGTTGGCGCTGACAGTGCCGACGCTGGCCGCGAACAACGGCAACGGCGAGAAGCAGGAGGCGAAGGCCAGCGCGGCGAAGTGCTGCGAGGTGGAGGCCGACGCGTCGGGCGCCACGGTGTCCGGCGGCGGCACACCGGTCACGCTGGACGTCAAGGTGACCCGCACCGGCAAGGCCTGCGACCCGACCCGCCGCACCATCTCCGTAACACTGGACGGGCTGCGTCCTCGTCACGTACGCGTGGAGCGCGTGACCGCCGGTCTGCCGCTGAGGCTCGTCGAGACTTCGACTGATGGCACCGTCAACGCGATCGACTCGCTCGCCGACGCAACCCTGATGTGCGGCGACGCCAAGGCCACCGCCCGGTACCGAGTCGCGTTCGCCGACGACACACCGACCGGCGAGGCCCGGCTCGACGTCGTCGTGCGTACACCCGCCGGCAAGCCGCTCGGCAGCGCCACGAAGGCGGTCATCGTGGCGGGCGCCGTGGCCCTGCCCCCAAACGATGATGCGGAGGAACCGGCGCCCGCGCCGCCCTCCGAGTCCGAGGAGTCGGAGGCGGAGCCGACCCAGGCACCGTCCACTCCGAAGTCACGGGAATCGGCGGAAGCTTCGGAGTCGCCGGAACCCGCCGCGACGACCGGGGCGCCCGCGTACGAGGAGTCCCAGGGTCCGTCCGGGGGCGAGCCCGCGGCGACAGAGCCGCCAGCGCTGAGCCAGAGCGGCCAGCTCACCGACGGTCCGTCCGCACCGATGATCGGCGTGGGACTGGCACTCTCGGCGGTCGGCGTACTCGCGGTGGGGGCGCTCGGCTGGTGGTACCGCCGGCGGATGCCGGGCGCGCCCGTGGACCCGGAGGGCCCGACGGTGGCCGTGTGGAGCGCCCCCTCCGCGTGAGGCCCTAGCGGCCGGCGCGGGCGGCCACCGCGGTGTCGGGGTGGTCGGCGAAGACGCCGTCCAGGCCCAGGCCGAAGAACAGCGCGTACTCAGCCGTGTTGGCACCGCGCGCGTTCGGGTCGGTGCCGATCCGGAACGGCGCCGCCGTGAACTGGTTTTCCGCCGGAACGTCCACGCGTGCGGCCGAGCCGCCGGCTCTCCGACTTCGCAAGGTCGATCACCTCTTGGAGCGTCGGCACCACGGCCGCGACGTAGCGATCAGCCCTTGCCCTTGTCGCCTTTGCCCTTGTTGCCCTTGTCCTTGTTGCCGTTGCTCTTGCCGCTGCCGCTGCCGGAGTTGTCCTTCTCGCCCGTGGCGGAGGCCGCCGTCGGGGGCGGCGCGCTCAGGTCGGCCACCGACGTCTCGCACGCCTGGCCGTCCAGCATGAACCCGACCGGCGCCGGGTTGGCCTCGGCGTACCTGCCGGTGAGCCCCAGCGTCGCCGACCCGCCCGCGGGGATGGTGTCGCCGCGCGCCGACACCCGCCGCCCGGCCTGCACCACCTGCGCCGACTCGGCGACCTCCTGGTCGCCGGGGAACGCGAACGTCAGCCGCCAGCCGGCCACCGGCTCGCGCCCAGCGTTCGTGACGGTCACGTCGGCTTGGAACGTGCTGCCCGAGTCCTGCCGGACGGCGTAGCGGACCCGGCACGCGGGCGCCCCAGCGGGCGACACGCTGGGAGGCGTGGGGGCCGCCGCCGCGGCCGCGCCGCCCGCGCCGCCCGGGCCGCTGCCAGGAGACCGGGCCGCGTTCGCCCACAGCAGTCCGGTCGCGGCCATCAGCACCGCGCCGACGAGCGCGGCCTGCGCCCGCCGGCGAAATCCCCCCGCCTTAGCCGGTATCAGGTCGGTCGGGTCGGCCGGCAGGGGAAGGATCGCCGTGTCGTCAAGGTGCGGTCGCGCCGTGTTCACGGCCAGCGCGTCGGCCACCTCGGCGCTGGTGGGCCGCTCGTCGGGATCCTTGGCGAGGCAGCGCTCGCACAGCTCCGCCACCTCCGCCGGCAGCCCGTCGACCGGTGGCAGCGGAATCGGCTCGGCGTACCGGTGCGCGCGCAGCATGTCGGTCATCGAGGCCACGTGCCAGGGGCGCTGACCGGTCAGCGCGCGGTAGAGGAGCAGGCCGAGGCCGTACACGTCGGCGGCCGGCGAGACCGCGCCGCCGTCGAGCCGTTCCGGCGCGAGGTAGGCGGGCGTGCCGAGCAGGTTCCCGTCTGGCCCGACGTCGCTCTCGCCGATGAGCGCGGACAGCCCGAAATCGACCACCTTCGCACCGGCCTCGGTGAGCATGACGTTGGCCGGCTTCACGTCGCGGTGCACGATGCCGCGCTGGTGCGCCGCCGCCAGCGCGGACGCGACCTCGCCGCAGACCGTCACCGCCGTCTGCCAGGGCAGTACACCGTCGCGGGCGAGCACGTCGGCCAGCGGCTCGCCGTCGACGAGCTCCATGACGACGTACGGCGTATCGTCCGACTGGCCGTAGTCGTACACGTTGGTGATGTGCGGGTGGCAGAGCCGCGCGGCCGCTCTCGCCTCGATCCGGATGCGCCGCCGGAACGCCGGGTCTGACGCGAGTTTCCCGTCGAGCACCTTGACCGCCACCTGGCGCCCGAGCACCTCGTCGAAGCCGCGCCACACGACCGACATTCCGCCGACGCCCAGCTGCTCCACCAGGCGGTACCGCCCGCCAAGGAGTGTCATGACCTTCGAGTGCCCACCAACGGCGGGGCCTACACCAGCCGATTCAGCGCGCGAGCAGCTGGTCGACCGGCGCGTACTCGTCGGTGAGCACGGGAGCGCTCCCCACGAGGTCGGCCAGTTCGTCGCCCTCGAGCACCGTGATGCCGGGGCCCACCCGAGCGCGCAACGCGTCGAGCGGCAGCGGCGCGTCGGACGCGACGATCACGAAGTTGGCGCCCGTCTCGCCGGCCAGCGCGGCGGGCTCGCCGATGAGAAGCACGTGCGGAAACACGTCCGCCACGGTGGCCATCTCGGCGCGGATGAAGCGCAGCGGCGGATAGTCGATCACATTTTGGGTATAGATCCCCTGCGGCCGCAGGACGCGCTGGATCTCGACGACCATCTCGCGGGTGGCCAGGTGCCACGGCACCACCAGGTGCCCGAACGCGTCACCGACCACCAGGTCGGCGCTGTCCTCCGGCCGGGCGGTGACCAGTACCCGGGCGTCGCCGACCACGGCCGTCAGGTCGGGACCGGTGCGCAGGCCCAGCTCGCGGCGGGCCAGGTCGACCAGGCCGCCGTCGATCTCGTACACGTCGTTGTCGGTGCGCGGCCGGGTGGCGGTCAGGTACCGGGGCATCGTGAACCCGCCACCGCCGAGGTGCAGCGCGTCCAGCCGCTGCCCTTCCGGTGCCATGACGTCGGCCACCGCCCCGAACCACTGGGTGTACTCGAACTCCAGGTGACGCGGGTCGGCCAGGTCGACGTACGAGTGGTTGGCCGAGTTGAGGATCAGGGTGCGACCGGTGCCCCGGGCAGGGTCGGAGGTGACCGTCGCGCAGTGGTACGCGGTCTCGATGTCGCACGGGTTCGGCGCCACCGTGGACAGACCGGCGCCCAGCAGCCCCAGCCCGGCGAGCGCGGCGCCGGTGCGGGTGAGCGGCATCGCCACGCGGCGGCGCAGATACAGCCAGAGGCCGATCCCGGACAGGCCCAGCGCCACCGCCAGGCTCACGATGATCGCGCTCGTGGAAAGGGCGGCCACCAGGACGAACCCGGTCGCCAGGGTCGCCGTGATGCCGCCCAGCGTGCCGATGCTCGACAGCCGGCCCACCACCCGGCCGGTGCGGGCGAGGTCGCCGAGCTGCAGCTTGACCACGAGCGGCGTGACCGCGGAGAGCAGCCCCGCCGGCACGAAGACGGCCAGCGCGGTGAGAAGCAGGATGCCGCCGGCCGCCTCCCCGCGCAGCACCTCGCCGGCGTACCGGACGATCGGGAGCGTCACGGCGGTGGCGATACCCGCTAGCACCAGCGCCGGCGGGATCAGCTTGCGCGGGTCGTACCGGTCAGCGAGGAACCCGCCGAGCCAGGCCCCGTACGCGATCGCGCCCAGCGCCATGCCGATCACCGAGCTGGTGACCTGCAAGGTCACCCCGATGTACGGCCCGACGAGGCGCAACGCGACGGTCTCGAGGACCAGGACGGCGCCGCTCGCGAGGAAGACCAGGGCGGCGGCGAGTTTGGACGGCAGGGGCTCCACCCGGGCGAGCCTAGTCAGGGTGTGTCAGAGCATTGACAGGTGCACGTGGTTCTTGTGCGTAGCGGCCGGGCTGCCGCTGCCGCTGTATGCCCGCCAGCCGGTGCCGGGCATCCAGATCTGGGCGTACCAGATCACGTACATGACGCCGAGCCGGCTCGCGTTCTTGACGTAGAAGGCGGCCAGCCTGTCGCCGTACGCCTTGTCGCCGCCGGTGGCGTTGACGTTTTCGAACCCGTTGGTGGCGGCGGCGAAGTCGCACGCCTTGCCCTTGGGATGCTCACCGCCACCGCTGCCGCGGTAGCAGGACCGGTACCGGGTGAAGCCGTTGGCCCGGGCCTGGTTCATCGCGTGCAGGGTGCGCGCGGTTATGCAGCCGCTGGTGGTCGGGTCGTCGATCGTGCACGACTCCTTGGGCCATGAGCCGTCCGAGTTTTTCGGCGCGGGCTTGGCCAGCGGCGAGTTGGCGTTGATGAAGCCGCCGGTGGCGTTGCCACCTGAGGCGCCGAGCGCCCGCTCGGCGTCTTTCTTCTTCTTCGCCATGATGGCGACCTGCTTCTCCTGCTCGCGCACCTCGTTGTCGATGGCCGCCTTGGTGCGGGTGACCGACTCCCGGGCCTCGGCGAGCTCGCGCATCTGCACGCCGTCACGCTGGGCGAGCAGCTCCAGCGCGGCCGCACGCTCCAGGAAGTCTTCGGGTGAGGCGCTGTTGAGCAGCATGGAGATGGGGGTGAGCCGGCCGATCCGGTACGACTGGGCGGCGATCGCGCTCACCTCGACGCTGACCTGGGCGAGCCGGCTCTCCACGCGCTTCAGCTCGACGCTGAGCTCGAGCTGGCGCTTCTTGGAGTTGTCGAGCTTGGCCTGGGCCTCGACGTGGCCCTTCGCGGCCGCTTCGAGCGCGGCGCGCAGCGTCTTGGTGCCACCCTCGTCGTCGGTGTTGGGCGCCGCGAGCGCCTGGCCGCCGAAGGCGACCGACGCGACGACGGCCAGCGCCACTGCTAGGGGACGAAGCACGGTGCGTCAGCGTACCGGACACACCGGCCCCGTGAGTCACTCCAGCCTCAGATTTAAGGCCGCCCTGCATTACCAGATCCGAACGGTCAGGTCACGGAGAACCCGCCGTCGACAAAGAGCGTCTGTCCGGTGATGTAGGCGCTGGAGGTGCTCGCCAGGAACACCGCCATGCCCGCGAAGTCCCCGACCTCGCCGTTGCGCCCGACCATGCTGCGCGCCGCCGCGGTGGCCACCCGCTGGGGGTCGGAGAAGAACTCCCTGGTCAGCGGCGTGGGCACGACGCCGGGGGCGATCGCGTTGCTGGTCACGCCGTGCCGCGACCAGGCCTCTGCCTGCGATCGGGTGAGCCCGGCGAGCCCCGCCTTGGCCGCGCCGTACGCCCCGCTGTTGCCGTACGCCCGCACGGCCTGCTGCGAGACGATGTTGATGATCCGGCCCCAGCCGCGAGCGGCCATCGCGGGGCCGAACCGCTGGCCGAGCAGGAACGGCGCGTCCAGGTTGGCGGTGATCGTCGCGTCCCAGTCGTTCTCCGTCAGGTCGGACATCGGCGGACGCAGGTTGATGCCAGCCGAGTTGACCAGGATGTCCGGCTCGCCGTACACGCCGGTTACCCGCTCGGCCGCAGCCCTCAACGCCACGCGGTCGGCGAGGTCGGCGGGCACTGCGGCGGCCTCAACGCCGTGCCCGGCCAGTTCGGCGACCGTCGCGTCCAGCGGCCCGGGCCGCCGCGCGACCAGCACGACCCGGGCACCGGCCCGGCCCAGCGCCTCCGCGATGGCCCGCCCGATGCCCGAGCTGCCGCCTGTCACGAGGGCGATGCGCCCATCGAGTGAGAAGAGCCCGTCAAGGTAGGCCGACACGGCCCCACCCTATCCGACAAGATCACCAGGGTTCGGTGCCGTCCTCGCTGAAGAAGCCGGCGGTCGGGCCGTCGTCGGGCAGCGTGGCGAGCCGCACGGCGGCGATCGCACCCTGCGCCGGGGTACGCGGGCCGGCGTGCCCGTTCATATCGGTGGCGCAGTACCCAGGATCGGCGGCGTTCACCTTGATGCCGGTGTCGCGCAACTCGTTCGCGTACGAGACGGTGACCGAGTTCAGGGCACTCTTGGACGCGTTGTACGCCAGCAACGGAAACTGCGCGTAGGCGTTGGAAGGGTCGCTGGTCAGAGCGAGCGAGCCGAGCCCGCTCGACAGGTTGACGATCCGGCCGGCCACCGAACGCCGGATCAGCGGGAGCAGCGCGTTGGTCAGCGCCACGATTCCGTACACGTTGGTGGCGAACGTGCGAGCGAGCGCCTCCACCGGCAGCTGGCTGGGCCGCTGGCCGCGCTCGATGAGGATGCCGGCGTTGTTGACCAGGATGTCCAACCGGCCGTACTCCCGTTCGACGCGCGCGGCGGCGGCGGACACCGACAGCGGGTCGGTCACGTCCAGCTCCAGCGGCACCGCCGTGTACCCCTCGGTGGCCAGCTTCTCCGCGGCTTCCGCCCCGCGGGCCGCGTCCCGCGCTCCCACCAGCACCATCGCACCCGCAGCGCCCAGACCCCGTGCGATCTCGTATCCGATTCCCTTGTTGGCCCCCGTCACGAGGGCGACCTTCGCTTCGCTCATGCACCCACCGTGCGGTGGATCGGGCCCGTTGAGCAGAGACCGGCTCAACCACGGACTCGCGGTCCCTGGATACGGCGCCCGCGGCGACGGAGGATTGCCGCATGGACCGCCGCCAGCTCGCCGAGTTCCTGCGCAGCCGCCGTGCCCGGGTGCTCCCCGCCGATGTCGGACTCCCCGCTGGTGCCCGCCGTCGCACGCCCGGCCTCCGCCGCGAAGAGGTGGCCCGCCTGGCGGGCATCTCGGTCGACTACTACGCCCGGATGGAGCAGGGGCGCGGGCCCCACCCCTCCCGGCAGGCGCTTCGTGATCTACAGCGCCGCGCCTGGTAGCCCGTCCGCGGAGGCGTTGAAGCTGCTGAGCGTGGTGGGGACGCAGTGGACGAGCGAGGCCGTCAGCTGAGCAGTACCGCCTGCACCTGGTCCCATACCGACTCGCTGGCGCAGGCGAGCAGGCCATAGCGGTCGTCGGCGAGGTCGTACGGCGCACCGTCGATCCGGCGCACCACTCCGCCGATCTCCTCGACCATCAAGGCGCCCGGCGCGTGGTCCCACGGCAGGGTGCGCCAGAACATCACGAAGTGCTGGCGCCCGGTGACGATGTCGACGTACTCGCGGCCGGCGCAGTGCTGGCTGGGCAGCAGCTCGGAGATGCGGGAGCTGCCCTCCCGGACGGAGGAGCGAAGGTTCCCCGGGAGGTACCGGGTCGTCGCCGCGCCGCGCAGTCCGCTCGTCGCCAGCTCGTCGCCGTTCAGCGTGGCGCGCACCCCGTCGACGTACGCCCCGGAGCCAAGCTCGGCGACGGCGAGCGTCTCCTCCAGCGGCTGGTAGATCCAGCCCGCCACCGGTGCCCCGCCGCGCAGCAGCGCCACCATCATCGCGAAGGGCCCTCGCCCGCCCGCGAAGTTGCCGGTGCCGTCGATCGGGTCCACCAGCCATACCGGGCCGCGCTCGCGGAGCCGGTCCAGCACGACGGGGTCGTCCGCGACACCCTCCTCGCCGACCACCGCCGAGTCGGGCAGCAGCTCCATCAGGCCGGCCGCGATCCTCTCTTCGGCGCGCCGGTCGGCGACGGTCACCAGCTCGCCAGGCGCCTTCTCCTGCACGTCGTCCTCGGCGAGGTGCTGGTACATGGGCAGCACGACCGTGGCAGCCACCTCGCGTAGCAGCGTGCCGACGGACTCGATCAGGTCAGCCACGAGGCGGCAGCTTCACCACGCTGACGAAGAACTCGTCGATCTGCCGGACCACAGCGATGAACCGGTCGAAGTCGACCGGTTTCGTCACGTACGCGTTGGCGTGCAACTGGTAGCTACGCAGGATGTCTTCGTCGGCCTGGGATGTGGTGAGCACCACAACGGGGATCCTGCCGAGCTGCTCATCTTCCTTGATCTCGGCGAGCACCTGGCGACCGTCCCTGCGGGGCAGGTTGAGGTCGAGCAGGATCAGGTCGGGCGTGACCGCGTCTGCGTACTGGCCCTCGCGGCGCAGGTAGGCGAGCGCCTCGACGCCGTCCGACACGACCGTGAGCCGGTTGCGCAGCTTGTGCTCCTCGAACGCCTCCTGCGTCATGAGCACGTCGCCCGGGTCGTCTTCGACCAGCAGCACCTCGATCGCGGATGTCTCGCCGGTCGGTTCGGTCATGCTGTCGTCACCTCGGTCTTGTCGGCTGGCTCTAGGGTCCCGTCGGGTGGCTCTGCCGCGTCGGTCCGCATCGTCTGGGTGGACTGCTCCACGGTCACCGGAAGTGTAAATCGGATGGCGGTTCCCTCCGTCACCTCCGGGTCTACCCAGATTCGCCCTCCGTGATACTCAACGATCTTCTTCGCGATGGCCAACCCTATCCCGGTACCCGGGTAGGCGTCCTTGGCGTGCAGCCGCTGGAAGATGACGAAGATCTTGTCGGCGAACTCGGCCTCGATTCCGATGCCGTTGTCCTGGCAGGTGATCTCCCAGTCGTCGCCGTCGCGCCGGGCGGAGATGTGCACCCGCGGCAGCCGGTCGGCGTGACGGAACTTGAGCGAGTTCGTCACCAGGTTGGCCAGCAGCGTGGTGAGCAGCGCCTCTTCGCCCTGCACGGTGGGCAGATCCGACCAGGTGATCTCACCGGAGGCGTACCGCCGTGCCGAGTCGAGCTGCCCCGATACATCCGACATCGTCGAGTTCAGGTCGATCTCGGTGAAGCCGGTCGTCATCCGCCCGATCCGCGAGAACGCCAGCAGGTCGTTGATCAGCCGCTGCATCCGCTGAGCACCGTCCACCGCGAACGCGATGTACTGGTCGGCGCGCTCGTCGAGCTGCCCCGCGTACCGCCGTTGAAGCAGCTGGCAGAAGCTCGCCACCTTGCGCAGCGGCTCCTGCAGGTCGTGCGAGGCCACGTATGCGAACTGCTCCAGATCGCGGTTGGAGCGCAGCAGCTCCTCGGCCTGGATCTGGAGCTGGTTGTTGACCCACTCCACGCGCTCCCGGGCCTCGCGCACCTCGCCCAGGTCCGCGACGATCTTGCGCCGCATGCCGTCGATGTCGCGCGCCAACTGGGCCAGCTCGGGCGCGGCGTCGGTGTCGATGGTGTGTTGGTAATCACCACGCGCGATGCGGCGCACCGACTCCGCAAGGTCAGTGACCGGCCCGATCACCAGCCGGCGCAGCGAGACCACCAGCGCGATGCCGGCCACCACAACGATCACCGCCGCGGCGATCAGCAGCAGCACGAGGATGTTGCTGCTGTCCTTGGCCCGGGCGGCTGCCTCCTCCCGGAACTCCTGGATCTCACCCTCCAGCCCGGCGACAGCGGCACGGACCGGGGCGAACGCATCTCGTGCGGCATTGCCAAGCAGCGCCTGACCCGCCGCCGGTCCCTGGATCCGCACAGCGTTGATCACCGGCTCGGCGACCGAGCGGCGCCACTCCACCGTCCGCTCGCCCACCTCGCGGAGCCGGACCTCCAGGAGGTCGTGGTCAGCCGCCAACCCGGCCATGTGGTCGAGCAGCTCGCCCTCGCGCATCCGCCCGTCGGTATACGGGACAAGGTCGGCCGGATCACCCGATACCGCGAACCCGCGTACCGCCGACTCCTGCTCCACCAGCTTCGTCAGCAGTTCCTCGGAGTCGGCGCGCAGCGCAGCCGCCACGTTGACCAGCGTGTCGACCTGCGACCTCGTCACCGCCGCGGTGCCCGCCGCCAGCACGGCGACGAGGCTGAGCAGCCCCCCGACCACCGCGCAGAGCACGGTGACCCGGCGCCGCAGCGTCCACCTTTCCTTCACCGGCCATCACCCTTCGTGACCAGCAGCATGGCGACGTCATCGGCCAGTGGGCCGCCGTTGGCGCTCTCGGCCCGCCCGACCAGCCACTGCGGCAGGGAGGGCAGCGGCACCTCGCCCGCCTCCGGCTCGCCGAGCAGCTCGCAGAGACCGGGCACGTCGAGCCGCTCCTCGCCGCGCCCCACCCGGCCCTCGATCAGCCCGTCCGTGTACATGAGCAGAGACCAGTCGTCGCGGTCGAACGCGAGGTCGAACGCCGGTGGTTTGCGCGGCTGCACGCCGAGCAGCAGCCCGTGCGGCGCCGGCACCGGCGCCACCTTGCCACCGGAGAGCAGCAGCGGCGGCGGATGACCGGCCAGCCGCACCGTGGCCCGGCCCTCGCTGAGTTCCAGACAGACCGTGGCGACGGTGGCGAAGATCTCCCTGGCCCGCCGCTCGCTGACGAGCACCTGCTCCAGCGCCGGCAGCACCGCCTCGTCGGCCACGCCGGCCAGGATCAGCGCCCGCCAGGCAACCCGCAACTCGACGCCCAGGGCCGCCTCGTCGGCGCCGTGCCCGCACACGTCACCGACGATGAGGTGCAGCCGCTCGCCGGTCTGCACCACGTCGTAGAAGTCGCCGCCGATCACGGCGGCGTGCCGCCCCGGCCGATAGAACGGGTACATCCGCACCTGGTCGGTGGTCATCAGCGGCTGCGGCAGGAGGCCGCGCTCCAGTCGCGCCGACTCGGCCTGGCGAAGCTCGACCTCACGCAGCCGCCGCGCGTTCTCGTCGGAACGCTTCCGCTCGACGGCGTACCGCAGGGCCCGCGCCAGCAGCACGCCGTCGACCTGGCCCTTGAGCAGGTAGTCCTGGGCGCCCTCGGCCACCGCGCCGATGCCGACGTGCTCGTCCTGCCGGCCGGTCAGCACACACACCGCCGCCGGCCCCGCCATGGTCAGCACCTGGCGCAGGCCGTCGAGGCCCTGGGCGTCGGGCAACCCGAGGTCGAGCAGCACGCAGTCGACACCTGCGATCCGCTGCCGGGCCTCGTTGAGGCTGCTCGCGACCACCAGGTCGACCCGGGCATCGGCCTCGGCGAGCAGTTCGCCGACCAGAAAAGCGTCCGCGTCGTCGTCTTCGACCAGCAGGACCCGCAGGCGCTCCTCCGCGGGCACACGACCGCTCGGACCGCGGCCGCCGTGCGGATACGGCGGCATCGCGGACACCCGAGAGCCACGAGTCATGCGCACACGCTAGGACACAGCGCCGGGAGCGTGCGACCCACCCGCCGAGCATGATGTTCGCCATGGCCGTCGCGCTGCTCCCAAACGCCGACCGGGCGCTCGCCCGCCCCCACCGCCGCGCGCTCTTCGCCGCGGCCGCGTTACTCGCGCTAGTGGTGGTCGGCGCCGTCACCTTGCTCGATCTCCAGCCGCCCTCACCGCGCGCCGCCGGGGCGCCCGCGGACACGTTCAGCGCCGAGCGCGCGTTCACCCATGTGAGTGCCGTCGGCGCGCGCACGCACGTCGCCGGCAGCGCCGCGAACGACCAGGTCCGCGACCACATCACCGGCACGCTGCGCGGCCTCGGCCTCGACACGTCGGTCCAGGACACCGTCGGCCTGGAGGCCGGGCACATCTCCGGCGGCGAGGGCGGCAGCGCCTTCGCCCGGGTGCGCAACGTCGTGGCGCTACTGCCGGGCGCCGCGCCGACCGGACGGGTCTTCCTGGTCGCGCACTACGACTCGGTGCAGACCGGGCCGGGCGGCAACGACGACGGCGCTGGGGTCGCGACGATCCTGGAGGTGGCGCGGGCGCTGGCCGCCGGCCCGCGCCCGCGCAACGATGTGGTGCTGGTGCTCACCGACGCCGAGGAGGCGTGCCTGTGCGGCGCGGCCGCCTTCGCCGGCAGCCACCCGCTCGCTGCCGGCGGCGGCGTGGTGCTCAACCTGGAAGCGCGCGGCAGCACCGGCCCTGTGATCATGTTCGAGACATCCAGGCGCAACGCCGCGCTCGTCGGCGTCTACGGCCGAGCCGCTCCGCACCCCGTGGGCACCTCGTTCGCCGTCGAGGTCTACCGCCTGCTGCCCAACGACACCGACTTCACCGCGTTCCTCGACAAAGGGTTCATCGGCCTCAACTCCGCCTACATCGACGGCAGTGCGACCTACCACACGCCGCTGGACACCCCCGCCGCCATGAACCGCGCCAGCCTCCAGCACCACGGCGACAACGCGCTCGGGCTCGCCCGCGAGTTCGCCGCCACCGACCTGTCCGGCCTGGACGCTGACGGCGACGCCACGTACTTTCCGGTGCCGGGTGCGCTCGTCCGGTACCCGGGCTGGCTGACCTGGCCCCTCGCGGCGCTCGCGCTCGCGGCGGTGGCCGCGCTCGCCTGGCTCGCGCGCCGCCGCGGCCGCACCACCTGGCCGCGCGTGGCCGGCGGCTTCGGCCTCGCGCTCATCCCCCTCGCCGCCGGCCCGGTCGCGGCCCAACTGCTGTGGGCCGCGATCACCGCGGCGCGCCCTGGCTACGCCGCGGTGCTCGACCCATACCGTCCACTGTGGTTCAGGCTCGCGGTCATCGCGCTCGCCGCCGCGGTCCTGACGATCTGGTACGCGCTTCTGCGCCGGCGCCTCGACCCTGGCTCGCTGGCGATCGGGGGACTTGGCTGGCTGGCCGTCATAGGCGCCGCGCTGGCGGCGGTCACGCCCGGCGGGGCGTACCTCGCCACACTCCCCTGCCTCGCGGGCGCGCTGGCCGGTCTGGCGGCGCTGGCCTTCCCCCGCGCCGCGGTCCCGCTCCTGACCCTCGGCTCCACCGTCGCCGT
Organism: Micromonospora sp. CPCC 206061; assembly: GCF_036906915.1. Taxonomy (NCBI): domain Bacteria; kingdom Bacillati; phylum Actinomycetota; class Actinomycetes; order Micromonosporales; family Micromonosporaceae; genus Micromonospora; species Micromonospora sp. CPCC 206061. The sequence continues at coordinate 40,565 of NZ_JBAKHX010000025.1, read as the reverse complement.
CCTGATCCTGGTGCCGACGGTCGCACTGCTGTTTCCCGCGCTCGGCATGGCCACCGGCGGCGCCGCCGCACTGTTCGCCATCCTGCTCGGGCTCGCCGCCCTGCCGGTACTCGATCTACTGTGGCCGGAAGCCGGTGGCCAGCTCGGGATGCCCGCGGCGCGCGCCCGCCGCCGCGCGATGTACCCGCCGCTCGCCGCGACACTGGCCGCGCTGGTGCTGGCCGGCGTGGGCCTGCGTGTCGACCGCTTCGATACCGCGCACCCCATCCCAACGCACCTGATGTACGCGCTGGACGCGGGCACCGGGCAGGCCCGCTGGTTGAGCGAGGAGCGGACCGTCCAGGACTGGACCGCGCGCTACGTCTCGTCGACTGCCACTGTGGACGGTGATTTCCCGGCCCTGGGCACCGACCCACTGCGCGCCGGCCCCGCTCAGGCCGCGGCGCTGGCGCCGCCGGCGCTGGAGGTGCTCTCCTCCACGACGGCTGGCACCGAGCGGACGCTGCGGCTCCGGTTGCGACCGCAGCGCCCGGCACGGATGGTGGCGCTCCACGTCGACGCCGCCACAGCGACGGTGGTGTCGGCCCGGGTAGCGAGCCAGCCGGCGGCGGTAGGCCGGGAGGGCGAACGGTGGTCCTTCGGCCTCGTCTTCCACGCCCCACCCCCGGAGGGCGTCGAACTCGACCTGGTCCTGCGCCAGCGTGCCGGCCCGGTGAGCTTCCGCGTCATGGACGGCAGCGACGGCCTGGAGTCCCTCCCCGACTTCGTCCCCCGCCCGCCCGGCACAGGCGTAGCCGGCACCCACACCTCCGACCTGGTGGCGGTAGCGACGACAGTCACCCTCTAACACCCACCACATTCCCCGCCGATCAAGGGCAAACGCACGTGGTTCGATCTCTTTTCCGCGTGCGTTTGCCCTTGATCGATGCGGTTCCCCTTGATCGCGGCGGCGTCTACAGGTCCGCGATGAAGGCCGCTATCCAGGCCAACGGGGCGTTCCAGTTGATCGTCAGCTCGTTCGTCGACCAGGACTCGATGTCGTCGATGTAGCAGAACTGGCCGACGCAGCCCCGCAGCTTCTGCTGGGCCAACGGGTCCTGGATCCACGAGTTCGGCCCGCCGGCGAGCGTCCCGTTGGGCGGGTTCGGCAGGTCTGGATTGAGCTGCCGGGCGTACCAGCGGCTGTGCTGGTTCTTCGACGCCACCTCGCCGTACCCGGTCACGTACGACATGTTGAGCGCGTTCCGGCCGAAGATGTAGTCCATCCCCTCCAGCACGCCGTCGCGGTACTTGGCCCGCCCGCTCAGGTCGTACGCGGTCGCGATGACCACCAGGTTGTTGATGACGAGCTGGTTGGAGCCCCAGTCGAACTGGTTGTCGCTCGGCGCGTACGGCATGCCGTACGGGTGTGCCTTGATCGTCGCCAGGTACCGCTCGGCACCTTCGAGCACCGACGCCCGCACCCGCGCCCGGTCCGGCAACTTGTTGGGCAGCGTGGCGAGGTCGAGCCGGCCCAGAGCCGCCGTCGAGCCCCAGTCGAAGCCACGCTCCCGCCACACGTCCGAGGTGTGGTGCGGTGAGGCCAGGATGAAGTCCCTGTACTCCTTGGCGCCCGTGGTGATGTACAGCTCGGCGGCCGCCCAGTAGAACTCGTCGCTGACGTCCGCGTCGGAGTAGGCGCCGCCGCCGGTGGCGTCGGCCGGGTCGGCAAGCACGTCCGGGTGCGCCTTGGCGGCGGCCCACGCGCGCTTCGCGGCGGCCAGGTTGCGCGCCGCGAACTGCTGGTCGTACCGCTTGAACACGCGCGCCGCCTGGGCCGCGGTGGCCGCCAGGTTCAGCGTCGCCGCGGTCGACGGCGGGTGCAGCTCGCGCTTGCGATCGTCGAGGTGCGGCAGCAGCGGCAGCCCCGTCCACGTCTCATCGTGGATCTTGTGGTGCGCCATCCCCGCCAGCGCCTCACCCGCCGGCACCTGCATGCTCAGCAGGAACTCCTGCTCCCACCGCGCCTCGTCGAGGATGTCCGGCACCTTGTTGCCGCTCTCCGGGATCGCCAGCGTGCCGTCCTTGAGCTTCCACGGCTTCCGCGACCGCTCGTACTCGCTCATCATCTGGGCTACGGAGATGCCCCCGTTGACCACGTACTTGCCATGGTCACCCGCGTCGTACCAGCCACCCGAGACGTCCAATGTGTAGTCGCAGACGCCCGGCTGGCACGGCACGCTCGTGTCACCCTGGTTGGGCGCGACCCCGACGTGACCGGCCGGCCGGCCGTACCCTGGCCGCAGGCTGTCGAGGATCTCCACCCCGCTGCGCTGGGTGTAGTAGAACTTGAGCGCGTCGAGCCGCAACTGCTCCCAGTACCCGGCGCCGATGTCGAACGGCCGGCTGGTCTCGCCGTCAGCGACCAGCGTGTAGCCCGCGCCCGCCTTGGTGTACCGGTCGAACGTGATCGTGTGTACGTTCTGGCCCGACGAGGCGTCGACGCCGCGCGGCGCGGTCTTACCGTTCGCGACCACGGCGCCGGCGGCGTTCTTGAGCTGCCACGGCAGGGCCGTTGTGGCCTCCGTGACGAGGGTGGCGTTCTTTGGCCCGTCGGGCACGTAGCCGACCTGGTTGACGCGCACCCGCGGCCCGGTGTCCGGCACGTACGGTTCGGCGACCGCACCGCCGGCCAACGAGACGTTGTCGAGGCAGAACCGCCACGGCTCAGCGCTGCCGCCAAGCTGGAAGACGACCTGCCCGTTGGTGAGGTCGACCGGCGAGGTGAACGTGTACGAATAGTCGTTGCCGGACGGACTGAACTCGGGAGTCGCGCCGAAATACTGTGTCCACGGGTCGGCGCCGATCTGGACGAGCGCCTTGGCCACCCGCGCGGGCGTGCCCGTGGCGAAGAACTTGTACGCGTATGTTTCGCCGCTGACGAGCGGGATGTCGTTGATGCCCACGATGGCGTCCCAGGCGTTGACGGTGCCGCCGGGAATGTCAGCGCAGAGCTGCCCGCTGCTGGAGTCGAGAGTGATGTTGGCCGTGCCCCACCAGGGGGCATGACCGTTGTCGAAGGTGCCGTTGACGATCTGCTCCGGCCCGTCCGCGTACGCCGTAGAGGCGGTCAGCCCGGTCGCGGCCAGCGCCGCCGCGACCGTGACGGCGAGCCGTCGTGTCCGTTTTGTCACGTCGTTCCTTCCAGTTGTGGGAGCGCTCCCAACCCTGGAATGTTCTCAACGCGTTTCCAACATGTCAATGGATCGATCTGCCACCCCGGCTGGCCAGCTAACATCCGATCTGATGAAGCTCAAGCTGGACTTGCATGACATCTTCAACCGGGGGCACGACATCGATCGTGCGCTCCGGGGGATCATCGACGAGGCGGTCGCCAAGAAGGCCACTCTCGTCGAGATCATCCCGGGTAAGGGATCCGGGCAGCTCAAGAAGCGGGTGCTGCGGTTCCTCGACCAGAAGGAGATCAAGGCGCTGTACCACCGCGTCGAGAAGGACTCCAAGAACTTCGGCCGCCTCTTCATACACTTCCGCTGGCGCTGACTACGAGCCCAGATACCTCAGCACGGCGAGCACCCGCCGGCTGTACCCCGTCGTGTGCGACAGGTCGAGCTTGTCGAAGATGCTGTTGACGTGCTTCTCGACCGCGCTCTGCGAGACGTGCAACTGCTCGGCGATCGTGGCGTTGGTGTGCCCCTGCGCCATGTGGTCGAGCACGTCACGCTCGCGGGGTGTCAGCCGGCTCAGCGGGTCGGTGTGAGTGGTCCGGGCGAGCAGCTGCCGCACCACCTCCGGATCGAACGCGGTGCCGCCGGCCCCGACCCGGTCCAGCGCCTCGAGGAACTCACCCACCTGCGCGACACGATCCTTCAAGAGGTACCCGACACCGTCGGTGTGCGCGGTGAGCAACTCGACCGCGTAACGCCTCTCGACGTACTGGGAAAGCACCAGGACCCCGACGCGCGGCCACCGGCCACGCAGCTCCATGGCGGCGCGCAGCCCTTCGTCCGTGTGAGTCGGCGGCATCCGCACGTCGACGACCACGACGTCCGGCTGGTCCGCGGCGACAGCCGCGAGCAGCGCGTCGCCGTCGCCGACGGCGGCGACGACCTCGTGCCCCTCGTCGGCGAGCAACCGGACCAGGCCCTCCCGAAGCAGCGTCGAGTCTTCGGCCAGCATCACGCGCATGGCAGCTCCGCCACGATGGTCGTCGGCCCACCAACCGGACTGTCCACATCGAACCGGCCGTCGAGCGCGGCGACCCGCCGCGCCAGCCCGGACAGGCCACCGCCGGCCGGATCAGCTCCGCCCACACCGTCATCGCGCACGCGCACCAACACCCTGCCCTCCTCAGTGGACACCCGCACAATGACCGTGCTGGCCCGCGAATGCTTGGCCGCGTTGGTGACCGCTTCCGACACCACGAAGTAGGCCGCCGTCTCCACCGGCCTAGCTGGCCGCTCAGTCAGCTCGTAACGAACCCGCACCGGCAATCCGGCCCGCTCGGCGACCCGCAGCAACGCCTCGTCCAGGCCGAGATGGTCCAGCGCGGCCGGATACGCCCGCCAGGCAACGTCGCGCAGCTCGTCGAGGATCTGCCGCGCCTCCTCGTGCGCCTGTCGCAGCAGGTCACTGTCGCCCTGGGTGCGCCGAGCCCGCCCAAGCAGCATGCCGAGCGCGACCAGCCTTTGCTGCACTCCATCGTGCAGGTCGCGTTCGATCCGGCGGCGTTCGGCATCGACCGCCTCCACCACCCCGGCACGGCTCGTGGCGAGCTCGGTGATCCGCCGCTCCAGTCGCTCCCGCTCACTCGGCCCGAGGAAGTGCCGCGCCACCCTCCGCTCCAGTGCGACGAGCCCGACGAACCCCTGCACACTGATGAAGAGCAGCACCATGCCAATCACCACCTGCGAGCCGAAGGTGATCAGAGCGCTGCGCCCGATGAGAAAATGCCAGACCCAGACGGCTCCTACCGCCACCCCGTAGACGAACAGCAGGACGAGCAGTCCGCCGAGCAGCCCGACCGCCCAGCGGACCGCCAGGTAACGATAGGCACGCTCGCCGGTGAAGTCGGCCGCGTTCTCGGCGCCGTAAAAGGCGGCCAGCCGCCGCCGCTCCATCGCGGCAAGACGGCGGGCGCCCCCGTAGACCGCCCGCCGTGCTCCGGGAACCGCCGCTAGGAAGCCAGCGAGCACGACGTAGGCCAGCTCAAGCACGGCACTGAGCGCCCCCAACGCGACGCCCAGCCCAGTCCGTGCCCAGCCCTGCCACATGGTCGCGAGGCTACCGTTGTGGTTTTCCGCAGGTCATGGCCTGGGGAAAACCGCTGGACTACTCGAAGTGCACGTACGGTTCGTAGCAGACCTTGACGTGTGCGTAGGACGACGGCTTTGCCTCATGGGCTTGCGCCGGAGCCGAGACCGCGCCGACGGCGAGGCCCGTCCCAAGTATTGCGAGAACTGCGGACCGCAGAACCCACCTCATATTCGCTCCCCCCAGCCGCACATGGCGGCCAGACTGCTGAATACCTCCGTGATCAGTGGGCGTCGGCCCCCAAAGATCACCGCCAGCGGGGAACAGTATCACTAGCACGGGAAATAGCTAGATCTGATTTGGTATTTGTGCCGGGCTCAGGCGGCTGCGGCGACGTATCCCCTGGCCAGTCACGTATTGCATTGACAGAGTTGATAGTATTGAGTTCTCTACAGCTTACCGGTAGCGATATTCCCACCACGAACTGTCGAGTAGGCCTATCTCCTACAGAGAAGTCCCTCGACGCGTAGAAAAGTGCCACGTTCACCAATGCGGCACCTTGCAATATGCAAATAGCTAAGGGCGCGCGGACTTATATCGCCTGCCGGTTGCATAGTGCGAGCCTGGTAGGGTGTACGGCTCATTCAGGGACCGAAGCAGTCCTGCCATCGGGGCATCCAACGTCGATGCGGTGGATTTTGGATGTTGGGCTCGCACGCGCTGGTAGCCGCGTCGGTGGTGGTGCCCCCGGCAAGATTCGAACTTGCGACACACGGTTTAGGAAATCGGTGGCGGCTGTTGTGCCTGCTCGTTGCTGACCTGGGTCCCTACGGCTCGGTGCCAGTCACCGCGCCATGATCATTGCACGTCCGCTGCACGCGTCAGATGGGCAGCGCGCGTATCCGAAGACGGTCGTCGGTGATGACGACGAACGCGCCCTTCACCAGCTCGTCCTCCACGGTATCGAGGTTGGCCAGGAGGATCGCGACGTGAGACGTGGGGAGCCGGTCATGGCGGCGGAAGAGGATCACGCTCGGCGTGCGCCCCTGCGTCCGGGCCAGGATCTCCCCAAAGTCCGTGTCCGCAGAGATCAAGACCCGCCCGTCTTCAACAGCCTTGCGGAGCACTTCCTCATCCGGCGCACCGGTCATCCCGCAGCCAACGACGTGGATGGCGTCGTGCCCCGCCGTGTTGAGCATGTCGGCGACCCGCTGCGGCAGGCACTCGTCGACGAGGAACTTCACGCGGTCAGCCGCAGGGGCAGCTCGCGCTCGTCGACCGCGTTGGCGGCGAACTGGAGCGCGGCCAGGACGTCTTCACGGGTGAGCGTGGAGTAGTCCGCCAGGACGTCATCGACGCTGAAGCCCTGCCCGAGCAGGCCGACGACGGTGGCCACCGGGATGCGAGTCCCGGCGACGCACGGAACGCCACCCATGATCCGGTGGTCGATGGAGATCCTGGCTGCCATGGGGCCATTATCTCTTGCGCGTCCACAAGAGTTCTACCGCCTGCTGTGGCGTCTGGGAGGCGGCTCTCCTCGTCGGGCAGTCACCGACCGGCCAGGTGTCGCGGGCGTGGACAAGGTGGAGCGCCCCACGGACGAACGACCTTGGCTACGTCCGCGGCACCTGGTAGCCCTTGCGGTGCCCGACGAGGAGAGCCGCCGGAACCCGCTCTCCGAGGAGGGCCGGGGTATGGGGCGGAGCCCCATGGTCTTCCACGATCCCGTTTGGCCCACGGGGTGGGTGCGGCTGCCCGGCAGCGCGGTGGCTTCCCGCCCCGGCCGCGCAGCGGTCCGGGGCGGCTTCCCGCCGGGCGGCTCACCGCACCCGCCCTGTGGGCCGCGCCGCGCAGCGGCGCGCTTGATCCAGAAGAGATCAATTCGGCAGCTGCGAGACACGAGAGACGTGCCAGGAGACGGCGATCCGGGACAGACGATGCGACCGACCAGGGACATAGACAGCGACGTGACTGCGGCGTACAACGGGCTTCGTCCAGGAGCGGCCTGGGCATTCGGTTCAAGTAGGCGACCTTCATGCAAAGGTGAGCAGGGCGACGAGGGCTACCGCGACTTTCGTAACGACCGGTAGCATCCTCACAACCAGTCAAACATCGTATACGGACTGGAGTGTGGATCGAAGTGTCGGGTGCGGTTGAGACAGGAATCGTAAAGGCCGTAGTGGGGGCGGCGAGGTTCTTCTTGCCGAAGCTAGCGGAGCGTCGTAGACGCCGGAGCATGGAAGCGAAACTCTTCCCCCTTCTTCCAGAGAATGTTAGCGAGGATCTGCTTACTGCGATGTCCGATCAGGAGCGGCGGAACATCGTCTCTTTTCTCGGCTCAGCGCAGTTCGAGCAGGTAGCGCTGCATGTCACGGTTTCGATCTACAATGGAGCGGACGAAGTTGACCTTGCTGCAGCGCGCGAGGAGCTACGGCTTAGCCTAAGATTGGCGCTCGGCCCTGAGGCTCACTCCCTATACGAGGCAACCGAGTTAATATATAACCTGGTTGTGCGGGCGGCCAATGAGACACTCGCTCGACTGCAGGTTCCGGGTTCCGCGAAAGCTTCCAGCTCCCTTGTAGCAACAAGCGCCAAGATGTCGGCCGCTTCTGTGCGCAATTGTGAAGTCATGAAGCATCTAGGTGTCTTGTCTGAGGTGGACGCCTTCACCGCTGCGCTTCGCGCACAGATTAAAGCCGCGTATGGAACAATGAAACTGCCACATGCTGCCCTCAGTCGGCCACTTCCCTACTCCAAGATTTACGTACCTCAGTACATAAGTCGCTACACTGATAGCCGAGACGCAGGCCCGCTTGGCGGTAAGCCGCTCATCGATGCTAATACGCTGGTCAGTACACAACTACGCTTCGTCCTACTTGGCGATCCGGGAGCCGGAAAGTCGACGTTTGCTTCGAAATTCGCATTTGATTTGGCTACGGATCGGGTGCCCATCCTGCAAAATCGTGTACCCCTCTTGGTAATACTTCGTGATCATACCGACATGCTGCGGGAGTCGGCCGATTCGACATTACTCGACTGCATTAAGGCAAGTTGCGGTCGACCACATCACGTCTTTCCGAGCCTTGAGACGATCGAACATGTACTTCTCAGTGGCCGTGCTATTTTGATTCTTGATGGTGTAGACGAGCTTGGTGACTCCTCCCTGCGCGGTCATCTGGCGCAGTTGATCACCGGATTCGCAAACCGTTATCCCCTAACGCAGATGGTGGTCACTTCTAGGGTCGTGGGGTACTTCGATGCACCGTTAGACGCCGACCAGTTTCCGACATATGCGGTGCGGCCCTTCGTTGAAAGTCAAATCGCGAGCTATGTTGGTAAGTGGTTTGCGGCAAGTTCCGCTCTATACCAAGAGCCGTCGCAACAGTTGGCTGACGCATTCCTGGTAGAAAGCGCCGCAGCGGCCGCCGACTTGCGGTCAAACCCTCTCCTGCTGTCATTGCTATGCGGAATGTATGCTTCGATGCAGTACATCCCTCGAAATAGGCCTGAGGTGTACGAGAAATGTGCCGAGATGCTATTCGAACGCTGGGATAAGTCACGAGGCGTGCATGTACCATTAAGGTTCGCCGCAGATATCAGGCCAGCCGTTCAGCAACTGGCTTGGCGCCTGCTCACGGATACCAAGCAACGGGTTGCGTTACCTCGGGAGGAGATACTTCGCTTTCTGACCGAATACCTTAAAAGCAAGCGATACGAGGACGAAGACGAGGCGCTACAGGCCGCCAACGACTTTCTGGCATTTTGTGCTGGTCGAGCCTGGGCACTAGCCGAGGTAGGCTCGACGCAGGAGGAGCCAGTCTACGGGTTCACCCATAGGACGTTTCTTGAGTACTTCGCAGCGAGCAGGCTCGTCCGTCAGAATCCTGATCCCAAAGCGGTATGGGAAGAAATATCAAGCAAGATCAACGACAGTTCGTGGCGTGAAGTTGGTCTGCTGGCGGTGCAAATCCTCGACAGGACTGTTGAGGATGGAGGGAACGACTTACTTGCCCTTGTCCTAGCCGACGGAAAGTCGAGGCTTTCCCACCTTGCCTTCGTCGCTGACGCGTTTCGTTCTATTTACCCGTCGCCGGGTTTAGGAAGAGAACTGGCGCGGCAGACGGCTCAGGCTATCTGCTCTATCTCAACTACGGATCGCCTGCCGATCATTTATGAGCCGAAGACATTAGAACACTTCTTCGCTATAGATGATTTGGTTATCAGTCTCTTTGTGCGCCAATACGATTATCGAAACAGGATCGTTGAAATGCTAGTGATCGAGCTTACGAACTTGGTGGGCAAGAGTCCGTGGTGGCGCGATCCGGCCGCCCTGTTCCTTGCCGTGCTCGCCAAGCTCGTTCCTTCGAGACTTCCGCGTGAATGGAGTGTGTCGGCGCTTCCGGAACGCGGCGCAGGACCAGCGCAGAAGTGGCAGGCGCTGTTTAGATTCACGAGCACGGTAGACCTTAAACGACTGCCTACCGAGTGCATAATAGGCCATCCTCTCTTCTTTTCCGGTATCAGGTCCGCGCCCGCTGAAGTGCTGCTCCGGAATGTACTTCAAGCCACGGAAAGTGGAGACCAGTATCTCGCGATCCTTAAGAGGATCGAAAGCAGGTTTCTCACCGTGCGGCTGCCCTGGGTGACGATAAGGGCGCCACAAAGGCCCGTACCACTTCCTCGGGTCCAGGTCGAGGGGCCGTCGAAGCTCGTAACACATCTAACACTCGATGAGCTTCGGCGGATTCCGGCGGAAGCGCAAGCTATTGCAGCCTTTCTGACAATGCCTTATGTGGAGGTCACGGAGGTTTCGCCCGAACTTTTGGAGAAGATGCGTCAGGCGGTCGCAGGTGCCGCCGGCTCATTGCCTATCTTCTCCTTGATGTTTTCTGCGCGAAATGGCGTTGTTGCGACGGATGAATGGTTTCGGATGGTGGGCTTTGCGGATCTTTTGTCGGAGTCCAAGAACCTTCTTGAACTATGGCTCAGCGGCCGTGTATCAGTTACGGAGATTTCGCGTTGCGCAGACCAAAAGTTCTACGTCTCGTATGACGACTTTAACATCTTCATTGAAGATGACGATTAGGATACATTATCCTTGCTCAATCAATTGGAATCTCGTATTCCAGCTCAGATCGGTCTGAAGGAAGGACTATGTCGTTCGTCACCTCTACAACGCGGTTCCCCGCACGGATCTGGCGGGTGACGGTTAGCACAGGCGTACCGGCTGGGAGGCAAAGCGCCTTGACTTCTTTGGGCGTTGGCATTCGGGCGCGGACTATCTCGCGAATGTCGGTCACGACTATGTCGATGGCTCGTAGATGCACGGGGTTGTTGTCCACTACTGGTTTCCGGTTTGGGTCGGCGAGTGGTGTGCCTGCGACTGTCTCTAGGATGAAGTAGGAAGTGGAGAGTTGCTGAGGTACACGATGGCTACTAAGCACCAGCTTGCGGCATAGCAGCATAGTCCCGGGCTCGACGTTGAACATGTTAGCCAGTGGTTGTGTGGCAGGGACCTCGTTTATTGTCGCATCGACTTGATACTTATCCGACGGGCGATGGGAATTGTTAGTGCCATACCGGTTGGCGCCGAGTCGGCGTACCGGATACGCCGGACGGGCGTAGGTACCCCGGCCGTGTTCGGTGACGACCAAACCCTCGCTGCGCAGCGCGGCGATGGCTTCGCGGGCGGTTCCCCGGCTGATACCAAACTCTCGGGAGAGCGCGCTCTCTGGGGGAAGTAGTGAGCCGGCTGGGATGGCGCCGGCCTCGATGCGGCGGCGTAGCTCTTCGGCGACCTGGCGGTAGCGGGGTGTTCCTGTGCGTGGGGTTGGCACGCCAACACCGTACCTGTCAGTCGTGTTGTCAACCGGCCACAGTTCTGCTCGTGAACACGTCTAGACAAGTGGTATAGACGTAGGTACCTTTCCCTTGTGCGGCCGGTTGGTGGCCTCGTGACCAAGGGGTTGGCACTCGGCTTCCGTCGGCCGCACCCACGCGAGCCGACCAGCGCTGCCGTGCCGGGCTCCGTGGGTGCGCGGCGCTAGGCATGAGGCGTCGCGCCAACGTCACGGCGGTGGCCGGCGACTTCTCCAGCCGGCTGCTGCTCTTTCGAGACAGGGGTGAGCGATGCCGACCAAGCGGGAGAACTTCGTGCCGAGCCTGCGGGCGCAGTGGCTCGGGGTACGGATGCGTGAGCTGCGTGAGAAGCGTGACCTGACCCTCAAGGAAGTCGCGACGTTTCTGGGCGTGGAGTTCTCGACGCTCGCCAGGTATGAGCGGGCCGAGTGGCCGTTCAAGACCCGGCACGTGGTCGAGCTGCTGGACTTCTACGGCATCACGGACGAAGACGAGCGCGAGAAGGTCACCGACCTCGGGCGTCACATGTGGCGACTCAACCGCTGGGACGCCGACACCGGAGCCGAGGACCATGAGTTGCCCTTCGCCTCCTACCGGTGGGTGCAGAACCGGGCGGTCCAGATCTGCGCCTACGGCACCGTGTGCATCCCGCCGCTGCTTCAGACGCGGGAGTACGCCGACGCGCTCGTGCGCGCTGTCCATGACGAGCTGCCGGCCCACAAGATCGCCAACGCTGTCCAGGATCGGATGGAGCGGCGGAAGATCCTGGAGCGCACCCCGAAGGTTCATGTGACGGCGGTGATCGAGGAGGCGGCATTGAGGCGGGCGGTCGGCGGCACGGCTGTACTGCGGCCGCAACTCGAACACCTCCGCGAGCTGGTCGCGCGGCCCGAGGTCGACATTCGTGTGATGCCACAGAACGTCTTCGGGCATCCGGGCCTACACGGCGCGTTCACGCTGTTCCACATGCGACAGCCGTACCCGCCGGTGGCGTACCTGGAGCACCTAGGCGGCTTCATGTGGCTGGAGTCCGAGCGGGCCGAGCGGTACGCCAAGGTCTACCAGCGGCTGATGGAGACCGCGCTGAGCCCCAGCCTGTCGGCCGTGCATATCGCCGAGTTGACCGAGGAGCTGTGATGGGGCGGCGGCCGGCGAGGTTGACCGCCGCTCGGATCTGGGGCAATACCGCCGTACGCGATGGCGGTGTCGACGGCCTGGCAGGATCGCGGCAGGATCACGGCGACGACGGGCACGGCGAGTGCAAGATGGGCTGCGGCCGGTTTCCCTGCCACATCCGCCAGCACCTCGACCGCGCGGCCGATCTGATCGCAGGGCGGACCACCCGGCAGACGTATCAACATCTAGGAGGTAGCGTGGCAGGCGTGATCACGCGTGACTGGCGTCCCCGGTACCTCCAGCTCGCCGAGGAGCTGCGCGGGCAGATCACGCGCGGCGAACTGGCGCCCGGCACCGCGTTGCCAAGCGAGACGGAGCTGGCTGACACCTCCGGCCTGTCCCGCACCAGTGTCCGCAACGCGATCCGCCAGCTCCGTGAGTGGGGCTTGGTCCGCGCCGAGCAAGGCCGCGGAACGTATGTCCGCGCGCCGCGTCAGCGCGTCCGGCGGCGCAACACCGAGCGGTACCAGTGGGAGAAGAACCGCGTCCACCTGCCCGAGGCCGAGCGACGCAAGACTGGCGGCACCGAACACGACACCGGCCTGACCGTCGAGGATCTGAAGTTCCACGCCGAGTTCGCCCAGGTCGTGGCCGACGAGGACATGGCCGGCGCGTTCGGCGTCGAGCCGGGCACGGCGTTGCTGCGCCGGGTGTACTGGACCAGCTCGCGTCACGAGACCGCGCCGCTGTCCGTGTCGTACTCCTACCTGGTGCACGACATGGTCAAGGGCAATCCGGACCTGTTGAGTGCCGACATGGAGCCGTGGCCGGGCGGGACGCAGCATCAGCTTTATACGGTCGGCATCGAGCTGGACCGGATCGTTGACGTGGTGACGGCCAGGCCGCCGTCGCCGGAAGAGGCCGAGCTGCTCGACATCGAGCCGGGCGTCTCGGTGCTCACCGTGCGGAAGACCTCGCACGACACCGACGACCAGGTGGTCGAGGTCTGCGACATCGTCTTTCCCGGCGATCGCACAGAGCTGGTGTATTCCACCAAACTGTCACGGTGGAGAACTTGACCCAACTCGTCTCGGTCATCACCCCGGTCCACGCGCCCAGCGTCGAGCACTTGGCCGACGCGTACCGGTCGCTTGCCGGGCAGAAGATGCCGGACGGTTGGGACTGGCAATGGCTCGTCCAGGAAGACGGGCAGAACGACATCCTCGCGGGCCACCTGCCCGACGCCCCACGCATCAGCGCAGGCTCCGGCCGGCACGGCGGCCCAGGCGTCGCCCGTACCCTCGCCCTCGCCCGCGCGAGCGGCGACCTGGTCAAGGTGCTCGACGCAGACGACCAACTCACCCCCGGCGCACTCGCCCGCGACATCGCGATCATGACCGACCAGCCACACATCGGCTGGACCACCTCACGCGTGCTCGACCTGATGCCCGACGGATCAACCGTCGGCTTCGAACACGACCCACCAGACGGCCCGATCGCACGCCGGGCCGTCCTGGACTTCTGGCGCAGCAACAATTACCGCGCCCAGGTCCACCCCGCCACCATGTGCATCCGCCGGAACCTCCTGCTCGCCCTAGGCGGCTGGATGGCCCTACCGGCCTCGGAGGACACCGGCCTACTCCTGGCGGCCAACGTCGTGTCGGACGGCTACTTCATCGCCGAACCTGGCCTGCTCTACAGGAAATGGCCAGGTCAAGTCACCGGCCAAGCGGCACACGTCGACCCGGACGAGCGGGACGCTCGCATGCGGATTATCGAAGCCAGGGCTCAGGCGCTCCTGGGCGCGTCGTGGCAGCCGTCAGCCCGCTCAAGCAAGCTTGACGGTTACCCCTCCTGAGAACGGCGAGTCGTGGAGCTCCAGCCGCTGTAGCTGCGCATCCTTCGGCACGTCGAACACGACGACCGCATTGACCTGGTTGCCAGGGTTGATCTCGTTGATGAATGCCTCGTTGTTCTGGTTGGCGTACAACGAGGCCGCGCCATCTGCGCTGTGCTTCCGATCCGAAGCGTCATAGGCGAACTGTGACGATGAGTCGAAGGTCTGCGCCTGGTCGCCGATGTTCTTGATCGACATCGTCGCCAGGCAGAACTGACCCTGCGCTTGGGCGCCGAGGGCACTGCTGCCGACCTGACTCTTGCCGCACTCGACCTTCGAGACCACGAATTCGAACTTGCCGTCGCGTACTGGCGTCCCCAGGGCGACCCCGTCCTGTCCGTTGTCACCAGCGGAATCTGTGCCGGAGTCGCTCGAAGTGTCTGAGTCATCGCCGCTCATCGAGGCGACGAGGGCAATTGCCCCGCCGACACAGCACAAGGCAACGAGGCCACCGATCACCGCAAGGACGATCTTGGTCGTGCTTCGCTTCTTCTGGGGTGGAGGACCCGGCATAGGCGGTTGCCCATAGGGCATGCCGGGCGGCGGAGGGGCTGACATGACATTCACGTTAGCCGTAAATCTCTATTGAATATAGCAAAACCGGCGCATGCCACCTCGATGGATGAATCCGTCAAGAGGGGCTGATCAATAGCGCTCACCGCGATTACTTGTTGACATGTCTGCCAAGTTGCTTCTATCTTCGACCTACTTGGCAGACATGCCTACAAGTTGAGTTAGGGAGATGAGCGGATGGCTCTCAAGGGTGGTGTTCGGTTCTCGGTGCGGTTCGAGGACGTGTTCCCGAACGGCTGCGTACTGGTGCCGGACTCGATCGCGGCGGCGCAGGACTTCGACGAAAGGACCCGCGCTCGCACGCCGAGCATGGACAAGCTGACCGGTCAGCGGGTCTGGCAGTGCCGGGTCATGGACATGGACGAGGAGTTGAAGGGCCGCGCCCGTGAGGTATCGGTCAAGATCCTCGCGGACGTCCAGCCGGTGCCGCCGGTCGGCCCGTTCGAGCAGGTCGAGTTCGAGGGCATGACGGTCACGCCGTACGTGAACAACACCGGCCGGTTGACCTACTCGTACCGGGCGACCGGGCTCCGCGCGCCGGTCGTCGAGTCGCGCCGGAAGGCGGCCTGATGGGCGGGGCCTCGGTGGGCGTCAACACCCACGTCTACCCGCAGACGGTGCTGTTCTTCCGCAGCTACCCGGCGGAGGAGCGGGTCACGGTCCACATCGGAGAAGGCGGGGCAGACACAGTCCTGTTCCTTCGCCTGGCTGAGATCGACCGGTTGAGCGCCGTGCTGGACCAGGCGCGGCAGTCCTTGCAGGTGCCGGCCACGCAGGCGGCGGCCTGATCGAGTGTGGCGCGGGGCGGTCTTCGTAGCCGTAGGAAGCCGGACCGCCCCGCTGCCCTCCCGCAAAGGAAGGCGTACCCATCATGGCAAACCGTGGCGGGGGAACCCCGCTGGTCAACTTCCGGCGTCTGTCCGTGCCGACCCCGTGGTGGGTCGTGCTGCTGTTCGCCGGACCGTTCCTGATCTGGCGCGCCGTCTGCCTCACCATCACGGCGGCATCGCTGATGGTCCGAGGCCGTCGGGCGCTGCCCGAGGTCGCCGCACTGCTCACGCTCGTGTGGGCGTGGCACGAGTACGGCTGGCTCCCGCTGGTCCTGGCGGCGGCCCTCGCTGCCGGCCTGGCTGGTCTGTGGTGGTGGCGCTGGCGGGAATCGTGCCAGCGCTGGTTCGTGCTGCCGCTGGTGGCGCGGTGGCGGCGGCTGTGGGTGTACCGGCGGCAGTGGAACGAAGCGATGACCCTCTGCGGCCTGGTCAAGACCTACGACGGCGGCCGCAAAGTTCCGGCGCTGTTGTCCGTGCGATGCACGTACGCGACCGACGAGGTACGCCTCGTCATGCCGCGTGGGCAGAACCCGGAGACCTACCACAAGGCCGCGCCCAACCTCGCGTACTCGTTCGACTCCCGTCACTGCCGCGTCTTCTCTGGCCGGCGCACCGCCCCGCCGATCCGCGGTGGCAGGTGGGCGTGGCTGCTGCGACTGGTCGACCAGGTCCGCTACCGGGACCGGCCGCGTCACATGTGGCTGGTGTTCATCCGCCGCGACCCGCTCACCCAGATCGTGCCGCCGCTGCCCGTACCCAGTGAGCCGGACTTCACCGCGCTGCCGCTGGGCCTGCGCGAAGACCTGGAGGTGTACGCGCTGCGGCTGCTCGCCACACACCTACTGATCGCCGGTGCGACCCGGATGGGCAAGGGCTCAGTGATCTGGTCGCTGGTCCGGGCGCTGGCTGCCGGGATCTCCTCCGGCCTGGTCCAGGTGTGGGCGATCGACCCCAAGGGCGGCATGGAGCTGGCGATCGGGCAGGCGCTGTTCGCCCGGTACTGCGACGACGACTGGTCGGCCATGGCCGACCTGCTCGACCAAGCCGTCGAGGTCATGCGCGAGCGGCAGGCACGGCTGCGCGGCAAGGTCCGCGTACACACACCCACAGTGGACGACCCGCTAATCGTCATCCTGATCGACGAGATCGCCTGCCTGGTGGCGTACCTGCCGGACAGCGAACTACGTGGCCGGATCACCGCGTCGCTGGCGCTGCTGCTCTCGCAAGGCGCGGGCCTCGGAGTCCTGGTGGTGGCTGCGGTGCAGGACCCGCGCAAGGAGGTGCTGTCGCTGCGGGACCTGTTCCCCACCCGTGTCGCGCTCGGCCTGACCGACCGGGGCCAGGTTGACCTCGTCCTCGGGGACGGTGCCCGCGACCGGGGCGCGTTGGCCGATCAGATCCCGATCACCGCCAAGGGCGTCGGCTACGTCCTGATCGACGGCCAGCCGGAGCCGGCCCGCGTCCGCTTCTCCTATGTGGACGACGACCTGATCCGCGACATGGCAGTCACCTATCCGGCGCCGCCGGTGCTGCGCCCGGTCAACAGGCACACCTACCGGCCGACACCGCGTCCCGGGCCGCTGCTTCCGCCGACGCTGCTCGACGCGCTGAACGAGGGCGGTGAGGCGGCATGAGCGAGCGTCGTTTCTACCGCCTGCGCACACCGGACGGGATCGCGGTGTCGGTCCGGGTCATCGACGGAGCCGACCTGTACATCGCGGTCGGCTCCGGCCGGCGCCGCATGTACCTCACGCCCGAGGAGGCGTGGGCGCTGTGGCGCTGCCTGTCCGAAGCCGTCGCCTCGACCGGCGAGCCGCCCACCTGGATCCGCACCCACGTCCGTCCGACCGGCCGCTGAGGGGAGGCGCTGTGAAGATCGCAAGCCGCGACCGGGTAGAGGTCGCCCTGCTCGTCGTCATCCTCCTCGTGGTCGCCGTGTTCGCCGGAGCCGCCTCGTTCACCCACGTCAAGGAGTGGACGATGGACAACTCCCCGACCGGCACCCCGGCGTGGTTCGGCTGGGCCAACGCGGTGATCTCCGAACTGATCCCGGCTGCCGCGCTGCTGGAGATCCGCCGTCGCCGCCGGATCGGCCTACCGGTCGGGTACCCGCTGTTCCTGATCGTCGCCGCCGTCGCGCTGTCGATGTCCGCGCAGCTCGCCGTAGCCAAGCCCAGCATCTCCGGCTGGCTGCTGTCCGCCGTGCCCGCGCTGGCGTTCCTTGGCCTGTCCAAGCTCGTCCTTGCCGCACCAGCCGCACCGACCGAGCCGGCAGCGCTGCCAGAGCCGATCGCCGAGCCAGAGCCGATCGTCGTGGCGCCGGCACCAGCGGTCAGCCGCGCAAACGGGCACATCCTCGCCTCGGAGGTGGTCCGATGAGCCGCCTCTGGGCCACCGCGCTCGCCCTGGTCGACGCCATCCGATCCCGCCGGCCCGTCCAGCCGACTGGCACGCCGAACAGGTTCCCCGGCGCGTGCCCGAGCTGGTGCGCCGGCGACCACCGCTGCACGGCCCGCAACGACAACCCCGCCGGCGAACACCGCAGCAAGACCGTCATGTGGCACACCGGATACGGGCGACTCTCCGTCATCGCCGTCCAGGACGTATGCGGCCGCCGCTGGGTCGAACTGGCCGCGACGATCGAGATCGACCCCCGGCACGCCATCGACACCACCCGCATGCTGCCGCCCGCCGTCGATGTGGTGATCCGCGCGGTCCTGGCCGGCCAACCCGACCGGACCGTCCCGACGCCACGCCGCGCCCGACCGATCCGGGAGGTACGCCCATGACAACCCGCGCGGCCCCGCTCGCCATGCCCACTCGACGGTGCTGCCCGCGCCTGGCGTCGTGCAACCAGCTCGTAACAGCACGGAGGTGATCCGATGACCGCCCCCACCCTGCCGGTACCGGCCACCGAACCGAATCCGGGCTCGCGCGCGGCGCGCATGGCGCTACCTCGGTCGGTCGACGTACTGCGGGACATCGCGACCGAGTACGGCGTCTGCATCCGCCCGGTGGCCATGCGCCGCACCGACCTCGACACCGGGCAGACCGAAGTGATCGACCTGCCGTGCGGCGCGACCCGCGAAGACAAGTGCCCACCGTGCGCCAAGCGGAACCGGCGGCTGCGGCAGGCGCAGATCCGCGAAGGCTGGCACCGGTCGGACGAGCCGCTGCCCGGCCCCGAACCGGCCACCGACGAGCAGAAGGCACTCGTCGTGCTGCGGGCACACTACGAGTTCGAGCGCGATGACGCCGCACGGCGGTCCTTGTGGGACCAGGTGGCTGAGCTGGACGACGCGATCCGCGAGGTGGAGGAGGCCATCGCGACGGAGGGGTTGCGTGGACGGGTTGCTCCCCCACACGTCGTCGACGACCAGGACGAGGAGTCCGGGAAGCGGCGCAAGCGCTCCACTCGCCGGCGGCAGGACGCGCCAGACCTGCCCCGGCGCAAGGTGGACCCACGCACGGTCGGCAAGGTCTACACCGCCCCGGACGGCAGCACCCACCAGCCGTCGATGTGGCTGACCCTCACGCTTGACTCGCACGGGCCGGTGCTCGGCGACGGTACTCCGGTTCACCCGGACCGGTACGACTACCGCCGGGCCGCCTGGGATGCCGTGCACTTCCCCCGGTTGCTCGACCGGTTCTGGCAGAACCTGCGCCGCTGCGAGGGCTGGAACGTCCAGTACGCCGGCTGCGTCGAGCCGCAACGGCGACTCGCCCCACACGCGCACTTCGCGATCCGCGGCACGATCCCCCGTGCGGTGCTGCGGCAGGTTGCTGCGGCGACCTATCACCAGGTGTGGTGGCCGTCCGTAGACGTGCAGCGGTACACCCGCGAGCGTCCCCCGGTCTGGGACGAGCAGGCGGCCGCGTGGGTCGACCCGGACACTCGTGCCCCGCTGGCCACCTGGGCTGAGGCGCTGGACGCCATCGACCAGGACCCGGACGCCGAACCGGTTCACGTGGTGCACTTCGGCGCCCAGGTCGACGCACGCGGCGTCATGCCCGGCACCGACGACGCCGAGCGCACGATCCGGTACATCACGAAGTACATCACCAAGCAGACCGGCGCCTGCCACAGCATCGCCAGCGATCGGCAGCGCCGGCACCTCGACCGGCTCTGGCAACAGCTCCAAGTGACCCCGTGCACCGACCGGTGCGCTAACTGGCTGCTGTACGGCGTCCAGCCCAAGAAGGCACACGGCAAGCTCAAGCCCGGCCGCTGCAAGGGCAAGGTGCACCAACGCGAAACGCTCGGCATCGGCGGCCGGCGCATCCTCATCTCCCGCGACTGGTCCGGTAAAACCCTGGCCGACCACAAGTACGACGCACGGGCCTGGGTCCGCTCTCTACTCGGCGTCACCACCGACCTCGCCGACGCGGGCCACGCCGACGAAAGCGGCGACCGGCGGCACGCCTGGGAACTCGCCCGACCTGACGACCCCGACGTACCGCCCATGGCACATCGGCTCCTGCGGGCCATCTCCGAACGTGCCCGGTGGCGCAGCGAGCTCCTCGCAGCCAAGGACCGGGCGGCGCGGGGAACGCCCGATGTTTCGGCAACTGGCGGCGAGACAACGGCGAACGGGGAGGAATGACCACAGTGGAGGACTGCCTGATGACCGTACCGGAGGTCCTGGCGGCGCTTAACAACGTCTCTCGGCGGACGTTCTACCGGTGGCGTGAGCTGGGTGTCGCTCCGGAGTGCGTCCGGCTGCCAAACGGGGAGCTGCGGGTATGGCGCAGTGACCTGCGCGTCTGGCTTGAGCGGCAGCGGGAGGCGGCGGCGTGAAGTCTCGCGAGGTTCGCATCCGGAAGATCCAGATCAACACGCTTGCCAACAGAAAGAAGTCCTACACCGTGCGCTGGGTGGTCGCCGGCGAGCCGAAGTCGCGGACCTTCACGACACGCGCGCTGGCGGATCACTACCGTTCCGACCTCATGCAGGCGGCCAATCGGGGTGAAGCGTTCGACACGGAAACCGGTCTGCCCGACTCGATGGTCCGCGCGGTGGAGGCGGTGAGCTGGTTCAGCTTTATCCTGCGCTACGTCGACATGAAGTGGCCGGGTGCGGCAGCGAAGTCGCGCGACAGCATGACCGACGCGTTGGCGACCGTGACGCCGACTCTGGTGCGCGCGATGCCCGGCCGCCCAGACGTCGCGGTTCTTCGCCGCGCGCTGCGGGAGTACGCCCTGCCTCCGGCTGCTCGGCAACTCACGCGCCCGCCAGACATCGCGGCGGCTTTGCGATGGCTGGAGAAGGCGTCGCTTGATCTGCCTGATCTGATCGATGCCGCCGTCATCCGTCCGGCGCTTGACGCGGTGGCGCTTAGGCTCGACGGTCGCTCGGCGGCGGCTACCACGGCCAGGCGCAAGCGGTCAGTCTTCTACAACGTGCTTCAGTTCGCGGTCGAATTGGAGCTGCTGGACTTCAATCCGGTGGACAAGCTCCGGGTCCGATCCAACCGCCGGAAGGTCGCCAGCGAGATCGACAGGCGTGTGGTTGCGAGTGCGCGCCAGGTACGCGAATTGCTTTCGGCAGTGACCTACGTCGGTCGGAGGGGCAGGGAGGGGCGTCGAGGTGAACGCCTGTACGCGTTCTTCGCCTGCCTGTACCTCGCCGCTCTGCGTCCCGGTGAGGCGCTGGGTCTTCGGCAACGAGACTGCCACCTGCCCGAGGAGGGTTGGGGCCTTCTCACGGTCGAGAAGTCTCGGCCGGCGGCGGGCAAGCGCTACACCGACAGCGGGGAGGTGCACGACGACCGTGGCCTCAAGCACCGGGGCGAGACCGAGACGCGGGCGGTACCCATCCCTCCAGAGCTGGTGGCGATACTCCGCACGCACATCGAACGTTTCGGCGTCGCCGACGACGGCCGGCTGTTCCGCAGCGAGCGGGGGAACGTCGTGGCGGCCTCCACGTACTCGCGGGTGTGGGAGGAAGCACGGGCGCTTGGTCTGACACCGGACCGGGTCCAGTCACCGCTGGCCGGCCGTCCGTACGACCTACGGCACGCGGGCGTCTCGCTGTGGCTGAACGCTGGCGTCCCTGCGCCGGACGTCGCGGAGCGGGCGGGTCACTCGGTTGACGTGCTGCTGCGGGTGTACGCGAAGTGCATCGACGGCAACCAGGGGATCATGAACGCCCGGATCGAGGCAGCTCTTGCGGCGTGAGCGTGCTGACCTGGGGAAACTCGATCAAGATCATTGCACGCCCTTTGCAGGACTGGCGACAAACGGCGACTCAGGACGACACATGGCTGCCTACGGTGACCAATCGACCCATGGCAGTAAGGCCAGCTCAGAGGCTGTTTCGCGAGATCAAAGGGGTGCCCCCGGCAAGATTCGAACTTGCGACACACGGTTTAGGAAACCGATGCTCTATCCCCTGAGCTACGAGGGCGCGGCCTCCTAGGGTACCTGCCGGGCGTTGCCGACGGGTGCCGGGGAGCACCGACGGCCGCCGAACGCCCCAACACCGACCGGCGGAGCACGAACCGATCACACAGCCCGGCACGATCTTGGTTCATGCCGGTCGTCGCTGATCGTCACCGGCGGCCACCGACCGACGCTGAGCTCCATTGCTGCCACATCCGAGCACACATGTAAAACCGTTGCTCTTCGAAGGCCACGCCGCTGATTGTCACCCAGCGAGTCTTCGTCGGTGGCCTTCGGCGGTGTCGCCGAAGTCGGCTTCGTCGTTGTTGCGGTGTAGTCGGTACAACCAGTGGGGCACCCGGGCGACGTCGAGGCGGGTTCGGAAGATGCCGTCCTGGATGTCCCGCGCGACCTCGCAGAGGCGGGCGCGGTCGCTGTCGGGGACGGGGCCGGGCTGGGCGTCGCGGAGTTCGGCTTGGACGATCTTGGCAAGCCGTTCGCGTTCGTCGGCTACGCGGTTTTGGCCGATCCAAATCTCGGCGGAGAGTTGCAGAGCGGCGAGCGAGGGCACGTAGAAGCTGAGCAGTGCCTCGGGGATCGTGGCCCCGACGAGGAGGGCGACCAGGAGCCCGAGGAGCGTCCAGACGATCGCGGCGGCGGCGATCCAGGTGCCGTAACCACGTCGCAGGCGGGCGTCCCACGCGAGATTTTGTCCCTGGCAGATCAGCACGTCGTAGGGGTAGTGAACACCGGTGGTGGGGTCGTACCAGCCGTCGGTGATGCGTTGGTCGCGTTCGCCGCCGACAGGAAGCTTTCGGGCGAGCCGGCCGACGTCGTGGTCGGCGACCGGGTCGCCGGCTACGGCTTGGCGCCAGGGCAGCTGGAACAGGGCGGTGTCGAGTTGCTCCTGGAGTAGGGCGCCCTGTTTGGCGGTGCTGGACATCATCTTCCTGAGGAGGAAGAAGGAGACGGCGAACCACCCGGCGCCGAGAATGGCCGTCAGGACTCGCCCGTGCCCGGTCGCGGTGACGACGAGGCCGACGGCGGCGAGGACGATCGCGGCGGCGTTGCGAACGGCGTCGGTGACCTGGCCGCGCCGGTGGCTGGCGGACGCGGCACGCTGGAGCTTGATCATGTCGTCGTCGAGTTGTCGCTCGTGGATGGGGCGGGCCGGGATCCCTCTCAGCCCGGGAGACTGCTTTGGGTGGGTCACGGCTGGGTCATCCGGTCGCCGAATAGCCGCTTCCACTGGGCGTACGCTGCGCGGTCCTGTTCTTCGTCTTCGAGGTCGACGGCTACCTCGGCGATGCACTGGGCGTCCCGCAGGGCGCGCGCGGCGGCGCGCTTGTCTGCGGAGGTCATGACGGTGTTGACGTCGCCGCCGAGACCCGCCGGGTCGAGCCACGTCTCGTCGATGCGGTCTGCGGCGGTGGCGAGGAACAGCACGATCTCGTCCTGGTAGCGGCCGACCGGCGTTTTGACGATGGTCTGCGCCATGACCTCTAGCAGGAAGGACGGCGAGACGGGCTCGCCGAGCTCGCGGTTTATACCCTTGATCATCTTGACGAGCGGGACGTACATGCCGTCGCACGCTTTGTTTTTTTCGATGCTGAGCTCATGGTGACGCTTCGGGTTGGTCTCGATCCAGGAGCCCGCGGCCGGGTCGGGGATGAAGTAGCCGCCGGCGGAGCGCTTGAACGCCGGCACAACCTCGATCGACATGACGTCGCCGCCGTAGGGGATGACGATGGCCATGCCGTCCCGGTGCGCGTCCGGCCATTTGTCGCGCAGGACGGCGAGCAGGGCGTTGAGCACATCGAGCGGCGGCCGGTGGCGGTAGCCGCCCTGCGGCCCGTCCGGGTCGATGACGAGGAAGATGTCGACGTCCTTGAGCTTCTTCGTCTTGGTGTCGCGCCGGTAGGAACCGGTTAGGAAGTCGTCGATCAACTGCCAGACGCCTCGGACGAAATCGCGGACCGCCTCGTGGCGCGCGGAGGCGAGCTTCTGCTCGGTGGCGGTGATCTCCAGGTTGTGCTTCAGCTTGATGAACGCCTCGTCGATGTATCCCATCACTGTTCCTGTCAGTGGTAGTAGCGCAGGCCGGCCGAGGCGTGCGAGGCGGTGCCGATCGTGCCGAAGGTGAGGCCCTGCAGCCCAGCGGTGGACGAGCGCGTGGTCGCGCTCCAGCCCGGCTGCTCGCTGTGTGTGCCGTTGAACGTGCACACCAGGCCAAAGGTTGTTCCGGCCGGGACCCGGTTGATCTTGGCCAAAAAGCGGGCCAGTCGGGCGCGCGAGGTGGTGAACTGGGCGTCGCCGGTGCCGGAGGTGGTGTAGGCGACGGGGAACTCGATCACCGGTTTCGCCGGCCCCGTGGGCGGGTGGCACTCGAGCACCACCATGGCGAGGGAGCCCTCGGCGATCCACGCCTTGATGGCGTTCTCGTTGGTCGCCCACCGGGCTTGCAGCGGTCCGGTGTGGATGCCGAGGTCGGCGAGGATGTCGCCAATCGTCCCGAGGATGACCTCGGTCAGGTGTGTGGCGGTGTGGACCCGAGTGTATGAGTGTGTGGCAGTGGTCGTCACCGTCCCGTCACCGCCCCACGCAGCGCCTCAGTGTCGACCAAAGGAGCACCGGCGGCCGCCGCGGCTCGCGGCTGCGACGCGGGTGGCGCCTCGACCGATAGGCGTTCGTGACCGGCGGCCGCCTCAGCGACGACCTTCACCAGCGGCTGCGGGGACGGCAGGTAGATGGTGAAGGTGGTAGCGGTCGCGGCACCAGGGATGACGTTGAGGTTCTCCTCGGCGTTCAGCGCCGCGGTGCCGGAGACCGTGGTGATCGCGCAGTGCACCGCCCCGACGACGAGCACGAGGGGATGGCGGTCCAGGTGACCGCCGGCGATGAGCATCCGGCCGGCCGGGGCGGCGGCCAGCATGGCGATCTCCGCCTCGCCCCTAGCCAAGAAGCCAGATACCGCGATGGTGTCGGCGACCAGGTCGGTGATGACCTGCCAGCTGGCGCTCGCGCTGCGCACCGGCGCGGCGACGATCGTCCTACTGCGCAGCATCACGACCTCCTGCGGCCGTCATCGCTTGCTGGTCAGTCACAGCCTGCAGGGTGTCGGCGAGGTCGTTGAGCTCAAGCCGGCCGGGCTCGATAACGGTGGCGCGCGTGCTAGCGAGGGCCTGGAAGACGGCCTTGCGGACGCGCCGGCCGTCCAATCCGACTGCCCGCGCTGCGACTTCCGCCAAGGCGTCGTCGTCCACGAGCCGGCCAAGCGCCGGGTACGTCTCGGCGAGGGCGTTGAGCGTGGAGGCCAAGATGGCCCGTACCGCGGCCGTGTCCGGTAGCGGCACCAGGATCGCGGCGTCGGACCGGGACAGGAACGCCTCGTCCAACGCCTTGGTGAAGTTGCTCGTGGCCACGACGAACAGGTGCGGGTGCAGTTGGGCGTTGCGGTCCAGCGCGGTCAGCACCGCGTCGGTTGCCCGGTGCACGTCCGCAGGGTTCGCCGCGAGCGAGGCCGCCGAGCGGGCCACCGCCATCGACTCCACCTCATCCAGCACGATGACCGTCGGCATCCCATCTGCGGCCAAGGACGGCAGGTAGTCGCCGAGCAGCTCGTCGACGCGCTGCTGGGACTGGCCGTGCTCGGCGCTCATCAACCCGTGCGGGTTGATTTCGATCAACCGCACCTCACGCCCCGACACGTAGCCGGCCAGCTGCTGCGGCAGCCCACGAGCCAAGGTGGTCTTGCCGGTCCCGGGCGGCCCGTACAACGTGCACATCCCGTGCAGCGCGGTCGCCACGAACGGCGAACGCGGCCGCACCAGCAACGACAACAGCGCCTGGTTCGCGAGCTGCTCCTTCACCTCCTCCGGGACGATGATCTCGTCCCACAGCGCCGGCCCCCGCGCGTCGTGGCGGACGACGTCGTTCACCACGACGCACTCCTGTACCTTCACCGCGCTCCGTCTCCCTTCAGCTCGTCTGCCTCAGTTTTCGACAACTGTTTCGCGATCATCGCAGATTACACGACGCCACACGCTCACGTTCACCACATAGGTCGCCACGTTCTCTCTTGCGCGGCCCGGTTTCGCCTGGTATAAGGTCTGAACTGCCCTGCAATCGATCAAAAGGGGCCCGTGGATCCGAGCGAGTGAGGCGGTGGCGCTACAGATGGCCAACAGCCAGCCGACGGACGTGCCGGCCGCGGACGTGGCGGTCCTGTTCGATCGCCGTCGGCTCCGAGTGGCTCGCGAACTGCGCGGTCTCAGCCAGGTCCAGCTCGCCCGCGAGATAGGTGGGATACGCGCCGCGTCACTGAGCCAGTTCGAGCAGGGCCACGCCAAGCCGTCCAGCGCCACACTCCAGCGCCTAGCAGTCGCGCTCCGCGTACCGTTGGCATTCTTCGCAGCGCCCGCCCGCCCCGACGTGGTCGGAGCGACCAACGGCTTCTTCCGTAGTCTCCGCTCGGCACCTCCCCGCGACAGGCAGCGCGCCCTCGCGCACGTCGAACTCGCCCGAGAAGTCGCACGGGAGCTTGAGCGCTTTGTGCGCCTTCCCGATGTCGATTTGCCCCGTACACAAGGCGAACTTAGTGTCCAGGCCACGCGTGAGGAAATCGAACGCGCCGCAGCCAATGTGCGAACGCAGTGGCAAGTACCGCCAGGACCGATCGACGATATGGTGCTCCTTCTCGAACGCCATGGAATCGTAACGACCAGACTTAACGTCGGCCACACAGAGATCGACGCGTTCTCTGTGCCCTTCGCTGACCGTCCCGTAGTCGTGCTGGGCGCTGACAAGAACCTTCGAGACCGCTCTCGGTTCGATGCTGCACACGAACTTGCGCACCTCGTCCTACATCGCGAAGATCAAGCCGGGAATAAAGTCATCGAGGCACAGGCGAATCAGTTTGCCGCAGCGTTCCTCATGCCAGCCGACGAAATCAGAGGTCAGTTACCCGCTAAGGCCGACTGGCCAACGCTTCTGCGGCTCAAGGCGCACTGGCACGTTTCCATCGGCGCGCTTCTCAGACGAGCATTCACCCTCGATGTCATGGACGAACGCATTTATGTGCAAGCGCTGAAGGTCATGTCCGCCAAAGGGTGGCGAAAACACGAACCCGGCAACCTCGGAAGCCCGGAACGCCCCCTGTTGTTACGCCGGGCTGTTGATGTCGCCTCAGGCATTGGCGTACCGCTCGCCCTGCTAGCTCAACAAGCCGGACTCCCAGATGAAGAAGTTCGCATGATCGTCGGTGTCGAGCCAGATGAGCGGCCTGCCGTCGAACTTTGACCTAACTCATCTTGGCCGAACTTGCGGAGGGGCAATAGGTGTTGTTGCCCTCCCTGCCACCTCGACCGGACACCTACCTCGCCGCCCGCGACAGACTTAGTCGCCGATGCGTGCCTTGAGCTGGGTCGCGTCGTGCTTACAGAAATCCTCGGACCGGCACCTGCGTCGCTCCGCCTGCGGCGCGTGCAGATAGGACTCCACGAGGGCTCGCTCGACATCGGGGCGCAGCGGCGCGATCGCTTTCTGGCTTGCGGAAACCCGGCCTGGGTCGGCGGGCAGAGGAGTGTGCACCTAAGCCATGTGGCTCGCTCGGCGGGCGCATGCGCACATGGTCGGCTAGGGGTCACCACCCAGCTGAGCAGCGGCCCGGGGCCTGGAAGGC
Organism: Micromonospora sp. CPCC 206061; assembly: GCF_036906915.1. NCBI lineage: Bacteria > Bacillati > Actinomycetota > Actinomycetes > Micromonosporales > Micromonosporaceae > Micromonospora > Micromonospora sp. CPCC 206061. The sequence goes on along the minus strand of NZ_JBAKHX010000025.1, from coordinate 12,979 downwards.
ATCGTCATGCGGGCCAGCTGGGCGGTGACCGCGTCTATCAACGCTTGACCCCTCCAAGGACGTCAAGTCGCCCGTCGTCCGGGGTATTCCCGGGCCGCTCTGTCGGGCGTTGTGACGGGTCTCGGTAGTTGGCCATTGGTTACGGTTATTGCGCACTACGGCATGCGACGGGCGTTGTGCTGATCGGCATGCCCGCCCACAGTTCGGCCCAGCGCGCGGCGACGGCGGACCAGCGGTCCGGATCTGCTCCATCCATGCGGCCTACTCTCCAAGACCGTGATCGAGTATGCCGGTCTATCGGGTGAGGCGGTGAAACCTGGCGGCGCAGATACCCCGCGGCGCTCTCGCCTTTTCGTCCCGCTTCACGGTGAGCCAGGTCGCCATCCGGTCGGCCGCCGTCATCGGCTGCGAGCCGGCCACGCGCGTCAGGCGTGCCGGCTCGTCCTGGGTCACCCGCCACGCCCGGCGGCCGGCGTAGATACGCAGATCGTCCTCGGCGCGGCCGGTGAAGAGGACTGGGCCCTCCGTAAGGTCGCACAAGAACGTCCAGTCTGCGTCCTCGACAACCAGGCCCAACTCGTCGGGCAGCGGCCACGGGGTCAGCTCGTAGCTGTGTAGGCGCGCTGCTAGAACGTGCGCGGCGGGATCGCGGGCGTAGTCGAGATCGCGTTCGGCGATCGCGTGCTCGAAGTATCGGAGCGCCTCCGCTAGCGCCGGAGTGCCGTCGAGCCGCATGCCGAGCTCGACGTCTCGGTCGAGGCCGTGGCTGGCGTCGAAGTTGGCCGAGAAGAGGGCGCCCCGCTCCCGGTCGGCGATCACGCCCTTCGCGTGATTTCGCCGGCACGGGTACAGCTGGACACCCAACGCCGCCAGCGCGGCCGCGTCGGCCGTGTGTGACGCGATGTGGTTGCGCCCGCGCAGCAGGAGGCGAACCTCGACGCCCCGCTCCACTGCGTCCCGGACGTGATCCAGCAACAGGTCTGGGTGGCGGATCATGCCCTCGAGGCTGTACGTCGCAAGCAGCAGCTCACTGTGCGCGGATCGGATCAGGCTGGCGATCGCCTCGCGGATGTACTGCTGTTCCCCGAGAGTCCAGATAGGACCGACCGCGTCCGGCTCCGGCGCGGGCAGCCGGACCGGCGGGCCGCTTACCGTGCGCTCGCCGACGTCCGGTTCGCCGGTCATAGCCATCTCCCAGCTGCTGCCGTGCCACAGCACCGCGAAGAACCGCGCGATCACCTCGGCGACGGCTGGTGCGTCGACCACCACGCCGTTCTCACCGGTGGTGTCGAGGCCGTCGGTGGTGAGGTTGGCGCTCGACACCAGCGCCACCCGATCGTCCACTACTGCGAACTTGGCGTGGCAGCCCTCGTACGCACGGACGGCGATGCCGTGCTTGGTAAGCTCTTCGAACCGCTTGCGCTCGATCTTCTCGTCAACCTGCCGGTGCTCACCGACCTCGTTGATCGCCCGCTTCAGGTCCCGGTCGGTCATCGCCGAGATCACGTAGACGCCACCGCGCAGGCGTTCGGCCGCCCGGCACAGCGCCTCGCGAACCTCCGCGTCACCGATGAAGTAGCTGGCGACGAAGACCTTCCGGCGCGCGCTGTCGATCAGTTCCAGCACGTCGGCGCGGCTTGTGGAGCCGCCGCCGGAATAGGTGAGGCTGTGCCGGTAGCGCTGCGATGCGCCGGCCGTCGGTACGAAGGGCGTCCGATGTGGAGCGTCCAAGCGGTAGACGAAGAAACCACCGGTCACCACAAGTGTCCCGAGGTCCACGGAGGCGCTGCTGTCAGTCGTAGGCGAAGTCATCGGCGGCCCTCAACGCATACAACCGGAAGAACTGGCGGCGGTGCCACAGCTCCGCGCGGACCTCGTCCGTCGTGGGTGCGACGTCGTAGTCGGTCACGGCGGCCGCCATCGCGGCGGCCAGCGCGGCCGTGTGCAACTGCTCAAGAGGTACCGCCAGCACCACGCCGACGGCTCGATCCAGCGCGAACGTGGCCCGAGCGCCGTCATCAGCCGGCATCAGCCGGACGCCGACCGACAGCACTGCCTCCTCGTCACGGATGCTGAGGCCGAGCGGGCGGGTCAACGGCAGATCCGCGTCCAGCACGGCGCGGGCGAGCTCGTCGGTCAGGCTGAAGGACCAGCCTCCGCCGTCCGGCGTCAGCCGCTGTGGGCTGAGCGACGGCGTGCCCCAGCCGGCGAACGCGCCGTCGAGGGATCCGGCCAGCGAGGCGAGCCAGCCGCTGAGGCCGACCGCCACCTTGGCGAACCCGACCTGCTGCGTGCGCCGCGACTTGTTGGCATCCACAAGCTGAAGCACGGCGCCCTGATCCGCCTTTAGGTGGCCGCGGCAGCGATACGCCGGGCAGGTTTCCGGCAGACGGCTCTCGTCGGGCTCAGCGGCGTGCACCCAGTCGGGCAATCCGAGCACGGTGCCGGCCGAGATTCGGGCGTTGAGAAACTCGGCGCTGTCGGCACCGGCGACGCCGGCCGGCATGGGAGCGTGGTACGCCGACGCGAGGCGGTGCACGAGAGGCGCGCCCGGCCCGCCCTCGCCTCCCTCGAAGGCGAGCAGCTCGTCGGTGCGGGGGAGGTACATGAACGTCAGGTGCGCACGATGGAACTCGTGCAGCGCGGCCTTCGCGAGCGCCTGCTCAGCGGCGGGCGACACCGGCTGGTACACCGGGCCCGCCGGCGGCGCTTCCGTGCCCGGGATCGGGGCCAGGACGCCGACCGCCGCAACCCGTGCGGTGATGCGCGCGGCCAACTCGGGTGGCAGGCCGGTGACCTCGGCGACATCCGTCACGGTGATGTCGCCCAGGTCCAACGCTGCCTCGATGACAAACTGCTCCACTGTGGACAGACCTTGCGGCACCACCTTCGTGACCGGCGCGCGCCAGAGGTGGATCGGCAGCAGGACCTCCGTCACCTCGGCGATCGCGCCGCGGGGCAGCTTGGGTGGCACCGGCCCCCAGTCGTAGGACGGGTTCACTTGAACCGTCCCTTCAGCTGGTAGTCGGGATCCTCCGCGAACAGCGTGAAGAGGTGCTCGTAGAAGGCCTTCGCCTCGTCCACGCCGTTGAGCCGGCGCAGCGTGTCGGCGTGCCCGACGAGCACGAGCGCCCGCCGCGCACGGGTGCAGGCGACGTTGAGCCGGCGCACGTCCTGCAGCCACCGGCCGAATCGGCTGCTCGGCCGGCCACTGATGGCGCGCGTGAAGCTCAGCAGCACGATGTCTGCCTGCTGGCCCTGGATCGCGTCGATGACGTCGATAACGCCGGGCTCCAGGACCCGGAGCTTCATCCGGCCGATCTGCGCGGCCAGCGCCGTCGATTGGGCCTTGTAGAAAGCCAGGATGCTGACGCTCGCCTTGCGCACGCCGGCGTCGAGCAGCTCCCGGTCGTACGCACGCAGGGCCCAGAGCACAGCCTCCCGCTCCAGTTGGTTGGCGAAGCCGCGACCCACCTGCTGGTTCTCCGCCTTCTCCGCGTACCGGCTGGTGTCGATGAAAGAGACCGACGCTGGAAAGGTGGGCGTGGTGAGGGGCAGAAGCCCGATGCGCTCCAGCTCTTCGGGCGGCGGGTCCAGGTACCGGCCCCCGTACACCGGCTGGCGGACGACCCGGGCCAGCGCCGGCACCATCCGCCGTTGCACCAGCAACGGGGTGCGCAGCTGGTCCGTGCACCGGCTGACCGCTTGCTGGAACAGGCTGTGCACCAGGTGGCGGCGCATCGCAGCCAGAAGCGCCGCGTCGCCGCCGTCGTCGTCGCTGAAGTGCTTGTGGGCGTCTTGGAACGTGGCGCGGTATCCCTCGGTCCATTCGCCGGAGGTCAGCAGCTTGCCGGCCAGCTCGTTGACCTCCCGCCGCCGGAACTCGTGCAGCTCCTCGTCTTCCTTCCACAGGACGGCCAGGTCGTCAATGGCAGCGTCCAGGGTCGCCGCGGCCCCCCGTTCCATCCGGTGGATCGCGGTGAGAGCATGCAGATGCTGCTCGTCGTCGCCGTCCACGTGCGGCGGAAGCTGGTGCTCGTCGCCGACCAGCACCCAGCGCCGGGCGCGGACCGCCCCGATGAGGAACTCGCTCTCCGTCACGCGGCTCGCCTCGTCGACGATGAGCGTGTCGTAGTCGGTGTCGCGAACGGGTTGGCTGCCGCGGCTGACGATGCCCTTGGTGGTAGCGCAGACGAGGTTCGTGGCGCGGACGAAGGATTTGCGAACGTCTTCCACGAGTTCGTCGGCGGGCTGGTCGGCGGTCAACCGCTCCCAGCGCTCGCGGAGTTTCTCGTACCGGCTGATCCGCACCCGTTCCGCGCTGACGACGTCGAGCTGCTTCGTGACCTCCTCGAGCGACATGGCGCGGTCGTGGCGCCCGACGAGGGCGGAGAGGGACACGGTGGCCGCCGTGAGCGCCTGCCGCCACTGCTCCGCGGCGCCGGTCGCGGCCTCGATGTCCGCGCGGGTCTCGGCGCGGACGGTCTCCGCCTGCGCCCTTCGCTGCGCCACCAGGGCTTCCGCACGCACTCGCTGCTCGGTCGCCGCCCGGGCATTCGCCGCCCGCGAGACCTCTCGCTGGACCACGCTCTGGTACCGGTCCAGCAGGGCCTTCAGCTGGCTCGTCGCCGGGCGGTCCGGAAGCCGCGGGCCCTTGTGCGGCGCGGAGAGGAACCGATCGAGGCCAGTCACCAGCCCGTCGCAGAGCTTCGTCCAGTCGGCGAGCGAGCCCTCCGCGAGGTTGCGGCGCCCGGGTGCGCCGCCGACGACCTCCGCCAGACCCGCCGCCACCCGCTCCGCGCCGGCGGACCAGGCGTCCGCCGCGGCCCGGAACTTCGCGGCCCGGTCCCGCAGCAGCCGCTGCCACGCCTCCCGGTGCCCGGTGAACTCGGCCAGGTCCCTTTCGTCCTTGGCTGCCTGCGCTGCGGACCGGTCCAGCTGGGCCCTGCGGTCGGCCCAGCGCTGCCAGTCCTGTTCAAGCCGGACCAGCTCGCGCCGGTCGCTGTAGACCGTGCCGAGGCCGATGCGGTCAAGCCACCGGATGTTCTGCTGCCTGGCCATGTGGGAGCGGTGTGCGGCCAGCCGCTGGGCCGCCTGGGCGAGCCCGGAGTTGACGACCGGCTCGGTCTGGGCAGCGTACCGGCGCCACTGATCCAGTCGGGCGGCCCGGCCGTCGATGGTGGCCGACCAGTCGGCGACCATGCGCTCAGCGTCCGCCGCCTGTGCCTGCGCGGTCTCCACCGCGCGAACGAGGTCGAGCGCGTCCGCGACGGTCTCGCGGAGTGTCGCCAGGCCCGGTCGCACGGTCCGTTCCAAGTCAGCGGCCGCGTCCGCGGCCCTCGCCGCCCGGCTTAGCGCGGCACTCTCCGCCTCGTGCGCGGAGTCCAGCTCGGCTGCGGCCTCGGCGAGCTCGCCATCCGCCTCGGCGGCCAGCGCATCGACGGCCTCCCGCAACGCGATCAGCTCCACCATCGCCGCCCGGTACGCCGTCGCGACTCGCTGCTCCTCCCGCAGCGCGTCGCGCAGGTCGCCCAGCCGGGCCAGCTCCTCGTCCAGGTCCGCGGCGCGCTGCGACCAGCGGGCCCGCCGGCCTGCCCCCTCGCGCAGAGCGCGGCGGGCCAGATCCCGGCCGACCCGGTCGAAGAGGTACGGGTGCAGCTCGGCGTCCACCTTGTCGGTGTTCCAGGTGATCCGGAGCGCGCGCACCCCCGGCTTTGGCCCGACCCGGCTGAGCACCTCGTCGACGGCCACGTGGCTGGGGGCGAGCATCAGCACACGTTCACCACGTGCGATGAGCTGCTGGATCAGCTCGCTGATCACGGTGGTCTTGCCGGTGCCCGGTGGCCCCTGGATGAGGTACGCGTGCGGACTGGCAAGGGCTCCGGCCACCGCGGCGCGCTGCGCCTGGTTGAGCGGCTCGGTGTCCGGGTCCGAGTCGCAGAAGTAGCGCAGCGGCTGCGGCACCGGGTTGGGCATGGTGAGCTGCTTCGGGGCGCAGAGCAGCGTGGCGAGGTCTTCCCAGTCGCCGTCGATCTGGTCGCGCTGAAACCGTTGCAGCGCCTCGGCGTTCTGCCGCATCGCGAAGCGCGAGGCGGCGGTCACCTGGACGCGGGTGCCGGCCGGCACGTCCCAGTCGCGGATCGGGTCCACGGTGAGGACCCGCCCGTCCACCCGCGACACCTGCGTGTTGTAGTCGTCGTTTTCAACCTGAATCGTGATCCGGCGGCGGTTGAGGCCATCGGCCAGCGAGTCGAGCTCGATCCGCGGCCGGTCGCCAGCGACGACGGTGCCGGCCACCTCCACGTCCCGCTGACGGGCTGCCCGCTCCGCGAGCAGAGTCAGCAGGGTGCCCAGCTGCCCATACTCCTTGCTCACGAGCGCGCGCAGGGACCCGTGTCGCCGCAGGCCGGGGGGCTGCCGCGCCCGCTGCAGGCGGAAGCGGGCAGCCGCGGCCTCCTCCAATTGCTTCAGCACCGCGCCGAGATCGCATCCAAACTCGTCGAAGACGCTCACGAACCTGACCTGCGGCCGCATCCGAACCGTAGGCGGCACCGCGTCGAGCAGGCTCACCTCGTAGGCGACCGCCATGGTGTGGCCACCGTTTTCGGCCGGGCGTGACTTGACCACCACTTCGTACCGCGTGCCGCCGAGCCGGAACCAGTTTTCCCGGCGGCGCTGGTCCCGGACGAGCCATGCCTCCTGCTCCAGGTCGGCCCGGACGTCCTCGGTGGTGCACCCGGCCGGCAGCACCACGCCACCGCGCAGGTAGCTGAGGTGGATCAACGGCTGGATCGACGCGATGCGTTGGCGCGTCAGCTCGTCCACCCACCGTTGGGGCAAGCTGAGCGGCTGCGTCATACCTCGACCACGAACCCGAGAACGTCGATCTTCTCGTCGACCCGCTCCTGGCCGAACGCCAGCGCCCAGAACGCCCGCAGCGTCCGCAGCGCGAACGTGGCCAGCTCCTCGCTCAGCCTCGGCTCGACGCTGTCGACACCGTGGGCAAGCACCGAGCCGTTGCGGGCGCCGATCAGGCGCTTCAGGTGCCCGAACGACTTGGGCTGAGCCATGCCGAGCAGGTCGACCATCGGATCCTTGAGCGCGTGCGCCAGCAGGGCCGCGTCGAGTAGCCCCACGTCGAACGGCAGAGCGGTGATCTCGCGGTCGTGCACGGCGCTCGCCACGGCCTTGTACCGCGCGGCCAGCTCCGCGACGTCGGCGTGCAGGAGGGAGTAGTCGGGACGGCTGCTGGAGAACCCGGACCCCAGCACGGTGAGCCGCTGCGCGAAACAGCTCTCGATCGTGCGGTAGAAGAGCAACGCGGCGAAGTCGTGGCGGCCGAGCAGCTGGTAGTGCTTGCCGAGGAGGTAGAAGTTGAGCAGCAGCGGCGGACCCTCCTGCTTGGCCTGGTGTAGGCGGACGAGCGAGTCCAGGAACTCCAACTGCGCGTTCAGCCGGTCGACCAGGGCTGGCGCCGGCCGGTAACCGGGGTCGGCCAGCCGGCCGCGCAGCGCCCCCGACAGGCCCTTGAGCTGAGCGAAGTCGAGGTCGCACCAAGCCTGGTAGACGGCGGAGAGCTCGCGCAGGAAGCGGGCGAACGCGGGCTCGTAGGCGGCGCCGGCCACGTCCTTGAACTGGGCGTGGGCCGCCGCGTACGCCCCGTGGCGGAACGCTGCGAGACCCGCATCGAGCTGCCGGTCGCCGAACAGGTCGGTCGGGTTACGCAGGATCACGAGCCGCTCGGTACCCGGCCGTGACTGGCGGAGCTCGGGATCGAAGTCACCTTCCACATAGCACATCGGCAGGTCGAGCCGAGCGGCGGCGAGCGCCGCGCTGGCACTCATCACCTTCTTGCCACCGGTGATGTCGATGATGATCCGGGCCGGACCGTCGTCACGGCGCACCATCCGCGCGGCCTTCTGGACGTACTGGTAGATCTCGAGCGGGTCGGTCGGCTCGCAATCCTCGATGTAGAGGCGGGACAGTGGCAGTTTCAGAGTTTCCTGGATCACGTCGACGCTCGCGCGCGTCGTCTCCGAACCAATGATCATTAGGCGCTTCGGATTGACCAGATGAAAGGCGAGGATCGTCGTTTCCGGCGAGAAACCCGACAGGCTCACCAGGAGATCAACAGAATCGTCCGGGACCTTGGGTGAGTTACGCTTCGCGTAGGCCACCGTGACCGGCAGTATTTCCTTTAGCCGGTAGCGACGGGCCTGCTCAGCCGGAGGTCCGTCACCATACCGCTCTTCGCCCCGGAAGATCCGGAGCAGTTGCGCATTCATCTTGTCGAGGGCGTCCATCGCCGGCCACATTAGTGGGCTGACAGGTGTCGCCGCTGCCCCGAATACACCTTGCGTCGCGCTTCCGACTACATGCTCCGGTCGCCGCTTTGCGCACGCACCGGAACACTAGGTCACGGACTGTGTTGCGCTACGACTGTAGAAACGTGGGCCAGGCGACGGGCGGGGCCGGCGCCAAAGAGCTATTAGCCGGGGCAAGTCCGAGCACAAACCGAGATCATTTTCGCGGTGTCGACCCGCCCGACGGTCTGCCGAGACTGGACGTTCCGAAAGCTGAGGCTCGCACCATATTTCGGAGCGATCCTGGAAGATCCAGACTGAGGTCTCACCCTGGTGCCAACCGTCGCCAGTGGTCACATCGGAGGCGGGCATCCAGATGACCGTCCGACGAGTCCGTCGCTCGTCCCAATCACGCACGTGCTCCGTGTCATTGAGCAAACACGAAACGGGCCCGTCCAGTGTGACCTGGACGGGCCCGTTCTGTTCGTTGCGCCTACGCCTGCCGCTGGTGTTCTGGACGCGGAGCGTCTCAGGCGGTCTTGTCACGCCGTTGTTTGATTTTGTTGGCGACGGCGTCGGCGGCTTCGTGGTGGAGGCGTTTGACGACGCTGGTGTAGGTGTCGTAGGTGAGGGTGATGGTGCTGTGGCCGAGTTGTTCGGAGACGACTTTGGTGTCGACGCCGGCGTCCAGGGCCATGGTGGCGGCGCCGTGGCGCAGGTCGTGCAGCCGGATGGGCGGCAGCCCTGCCTGGCGGACGAGGCGGTTGAAGCGTCGGGTGACCAGGTTGGGGTGCCAGGGGCGGCCGTCGGGACGGACGAAGAACAGCCCGGTGTCCGGCCAGGCAGGGCCGGCGGCGAGTCGCTGGGCTGCGCGGCGGGCCTTGTAGGAGGTGAGGACGGTGACGGTGTCGTCGTCCAGGATGAGGTCGCGGTTGCCGGCGTCGCTTTTGGGTGGTTTCTGGACCAGGGTGTGGCCGTGGGTGGCGATCTGGTTATTGATCGTTGTTTCCTTGCTGCCGAGCCGCACTTCGGCGTCGAGCAGGCCGCAGGCTTCGCCGCGGCGGGGTCCGCGGTAGGCCATGAGGTGGAACATCGGGTACAGGTCGGGGTCGTGGACGGCGGCGTGGTCGAGGAAGGCGACGAGCAGGTCGTCGGTCCACACCATGACCGGGCCGAGTACCCGTCCTGTCTGGCGCCAGTGTGCGACGCGTTCGGGTTCCCACACGATTGGCCGTGCCTTGTCACCGAGGGTTTTGACGAGAGTGGCGGGATTGGTGATCCCGGCGATGATCTCTTCGGCGAGGGCGTCGTTGATGGCCTTGCGGAGGGTGGCGCGGATGCGTTGGCAGGTGGCCGGTCCGGTGGGGCGGATGCCGCGTACGGCGTCCCGCACGCTCGGGTCGGTGCTTGCCTTGGCGGCGCGTATCTCGGTGTTGCGGTCGGCGATCGCGGCGAACATGGCCCTGATGTGGCGGGGCTTGAGCTTGTCCAGGCGGATGTCGCCGAGGTGCGGGATGAGGTGGACCCCTACGTGGCAGGCGTAGCCGCGCTGGGTGTTCGCATCGACGCTCAATCCGGCGAGCCAGCCGGTGAGATAGGCAGCCACGGTGGGGACCTCTGCCAGGGACGCGTTGGCGCGCAGCCGGGCCCGGATGGTCTCCACGTCGGGCAGCGGTTGGCGGGTGTGGGCGGCGGCCTGGATGAGGTCGCCGATCTCGGTGCGGCGGTCGCGGGCGCGTCCGGCGAGGGCGAGCAGGGCGCGGGCGTGGTCGAGTTCGGCCAGGGCGTCGCGGTAGCTGTCGAACCCGCCACGGCGTAGTTGCCGTCGCTGGCCGGTGGCGGAGACGGGGAGTTCGAGTTGGTACTGCCAGTGGCCGTGTTCGGAGCTCCAGGTGCCGCTGGCTCGCCGCAGTTTCGGACAGCTGTTGCCTGTGGGCTTGCCGCTGTCCGGGTCGCGGCAGCCGCAGCGCTTCGTGATGGATCCTTCGGGCATCGAGTGTTTCTCCTGGTCAGAAGGGTGTCGCCGCTGTGATGGGGTGGCGGCGGATTTGTCGATGAACATGAACGCGTGCCTCTCGCCGACGATCAAGTCGACGGTCACGAGTGGCTCTGGCTACGGGGGTTGGCTGGGGTCCGAATCGAGGCGCAGTGCGGCGAGGATCGGTTGGACCGGGATCCGGTACTGGCTGCCGGCACGGATGACTGGCACCGGGAACCGGCCATTTTTGGCCAGCAGGTAGGCGGTACTCATCGCCAGTCCGAAGATGTGCGCGGCGGTTCGCAGGTCGGTTGTGGCGCCGAGCGCACGGATCGATTCCGCGGTCCAGGCCGGTTCGCCGCCCGAGCGGTGGCCGGTACGCCGGGCGGTCCGGCTGCGGCGGGTGTTGCTCACTGTGAGTCTCCTTGGGCAATGGCGAGGACTGTGGCTGTACGGCGTCGGGCCCGCCCCGCGCGATGGCGGGACGGGCCAAGGTGCGCCGTATCGAGGGGGTTTACGACTTGTCAGATGTAGCTGTAGCCACCGTCGACAATGGACTCGTCGCCGGGCCGGCTCCGGTCGTGGATGGGGTGTTCGGCGAGGTTCTGCGCGTCGAGGAACAGCGCGCGCTCGTTGGGGTGTTCCACCTGTTCGGTGGGCGGGAGGTCGGCCATCGCCAACCGGTCGCGCGCCCGGGCTGGCAGCCAGACCCGGGTGGCGGGGTGACCGGCGTCGGGGTGGGTGGTGGCGACGGTGAGCTGGTCCAGGTTCAGCCGGGCCAATTGCTGGTGCAGGGCGGCCTCGCGGTGCGCGTCGGTTGTCCGGAACAGGACGGTGGCCAGTCCAGTCCGGTCAGCGACCGGCCGGTAGCGGTGGATCCGGCCCGCGACGGAAGCGAGGGTGGTGTCGCCGTGGTCGGGTTCCAGCCAGAACCCGTACCGCTGGCCGTCGTGGATGTACTCGCCGTGCCAGACACGGTGTTTGGCCGGTGCGATCGCGCCGGCGCAGGTGCGCGGTGACCACCAGGTCCGCAGGTCGGTGGCGGCGCGCCCGCGGGCGTGGGCGGCCAGGTCGACGAAGAACTGGTTGAGGTCCCACAGTTCTGCGAGGTGTGGGTCGGCTTGCAGCCGCTGCTGCTGCCGGTACACGTGGGCCGGGCTGGGGCTTGGATACCGCGGGTGTGTGGCCAGGACCGCGCCGAGCGGTCCCAGGCACCACACGATCTCGATGGTGCCGGTGCGGGTGGGACCGATCGCGAAGCGGTCCAGCCAGCCGCGGCGGGCCAGAATCCGCAGCCGCCGCTCGGTGCCGGCCGGCTCGGGGTGGAACCCGAGTGCGGTCAGCTGGGCGGTCGTCAGGATGCGGTGCTCGGCGATCATCAGGATCGCCCAGCGGTCGCGGCTGGTGGTCCGCCCGAACTCGTACAGCGACAGGTCGGCGGGGACGGGCTTGGGTGAGGGGATGGTGAACGGGTTGGGATAGGTGGTCGTCACGACCGGTACCTCCAAGGTGGTGCGCCGTGGTACGGCGCGATGGTTGGTGCCGCCCGGCGGTGCCGGGCGTGCTCAGTCGGAGCCGGGCTCGTCGTCGTCCAGGTGGGGCTGGGCGGTGGCGAGGTCGGCCAGGGTGAGCAGGCCGGAGTGGCCGTGGAGCCACCACACCGGGCCGGCCGGGCTCAGCCGGCCGGCGGTGGCGTGGTCGCGGGTGCCGGTGGCCACCGACAGCTCGTCCAGACCCAGTTCGGCGATCTCCTGATGCAGGTGCAGAGCGCGGTCGGTGGCGTGCAGCCAGACCAGTACCGGCCACGCCGGCCCGCCGCGGTCCATCAGGGCGAAGTAGGCGACGAGCTTGCGGCACAGTTCGGTGACCGGCTCGGTGCCGGTGTCGTACTCCAGGAAGAACAGCACCATCCGGTCGCCGGCCTGCCAGATGCCGTGCCCGTCGGGGTGTACCTGTGTCCGCCGGGCCTTGAGGTCGGTCGGGTCGTCCCGCCTGGTGAACGCGCCCGGCTGTGCGCATCGGGACTCCGGCCACCACCGCACCAGCGCGTGTTCGGGGTGCGTGCGGGCGTATCCGGCCAGGTCGGTGAAGAACCCGTTGACGCCGAGCCGGTGCCCCAGCGTGCGCGCGGAGGTCCACCGCCGACGTCGGGCCCGGCCGAGCCCCGCCCGGGGTAGTGGTTCATCGCGTTGCGCGGCGACGATCTCCACGCCGAGTTGGTCGATCACGTAGTGGAACGGGAACGAGCCGCCGTCCGGTTTCAACGGCCGGAACCGGTCCACCAACCCGAGGCTTGTCAGCCGGGTAAGGCGGCGTTGGGCGAAATCGAGGGATGGGAACAGGGCATGGGCAATCTGGAACGTGGTGAGCACGCCGTGGTCGTACAGCCATTGCAGCAAGGTGTGGTCGCGGGCGGTCAGCACGGACTGCGCGCGAAGAACACGGTCAGACACAGCAGAGTCCTCAATTCAGTCGATACGAGACGATGACGAAACACGCAACGCGCCCCCCGGGGGAGAGAAGAACCGACGGGTCTTTCTGAGCAGGTCAGGAATCAGGCACAGCGGCGCCGTACTGCATTGACAGACGAGAATTAGGTCCATCTTGGGGTCAGTCTCAAGAGTGACCCCGAAAGCCCTCTCTGTCAGGCTGACGTGAGACACCTGATCCACTACATGGTCTGAGTAGGGCGAGTGCA
>NZ_JBAKHX010000024.1:0-96209 GCF_036906915.1 Micromonospora sp. CPCC 206061 | reverse complement strand
TCCCGCGCGCCGGCTCCCGCGCGCCGGCTCCCGCGCGCCGGCTCCCGCGCGCCGTGCGCCGGCTCCGCGCGCGCCCTCCGCGTCTACCTCCCGTCGATCAAGGGCAAATGCACGTGGTTCGATCTCAATTCCACGTGCATTTGCCCTTGATCGACGAGAATGGCCTTGATCGGCGGGCGGTCCGGCGGGGCGGTCCGGCGGAAACGGCCCGCCGCGCGCGGCGCGGCGGGCGCCGGCGGTCAGCGCGTGGGGGAGGCCGCGTGGTCGTGCGCGCGCTGGAGCGCGGTGAGGAACGTCTCGACGGGCTGCGCGCCGGAGATGCCGAACGCGCGGTCCAGTACGAAGAACGGCACGCCGGAGGCGCCCAGCGTCCGGGCGTCGCGGATGTCGGCATCGACCTCGCGGCTGTACTCGTCACTGGCCAGCACGCGGCGCGTCTCGGCCTCGGGCACGCCGACCTCGGCGGCCAGGCTGGCGAGCGTGTCCGCGTCGTTGAGCGTGGCACCCTCGACGAAGTGCGCGTGCAGGAAGCGCTCGTGCGTCTCCGGGCCGAGCCCGTGCGCCTTGGCCAGGTGCGTGACCCGGTGCGCGTCGTAGGTGTTGACCACGCGTGCGCGGTCGAAGTCGAAGGCCAGCCCTTCGCCGGCAGCGACCGCCGTGACCTGCTCGGTCATGCCCTTCGCCTGCCGCGGCGAACCACCGAACTTGTTAGCCAGGTACTCGTAGGTCGACGTGCGCTCGCCCTTGGGGTACGAGGGGTCGAGCTGGAAGCTGCGCCACACCACCTCGACGTCGCCGGCGTGCGGAAACTCGGCGAGCGCCTTCTCCAGCCGCCGCTTGCCGATGTAGCACCACGGGCACACGACGTCGGACCAGACTTCGATGAGCACTGAGATCTCCCTACCAGCAGTTTCCGTCCGCGCACACGGGCGCGTCCTCGGTGTCCAGGACGATCAGGCCGGTCGGCGCGGGCACCGGTGCCGGTTCTGCCTCGACCGGTGGATCGACCTTCTCTGGTGGCGCGGTGACGCTCATCGACTCCCCTTGGTTACTTCTTGTGCGTAACACCATCATGCGTCAGCATGGAGGCAACTGTAAGGAGGCACTTCCATGTCCGCTACGCACACCGGTGTACCCATCACCGACTGCCCGGTCCGCGAGGTGCTCGACCGGATCGGCGACAAGTGGAGTGTGCTCATCATCGTGCTGCTCGGGCGCCGCACCCACCGGTTCAGTGAGCTGCATCGCGGGATCGAGGGCATCAGCCAGCGCATGCTGACACTGACGCTGCGGGCACTGGTCCGCGACGGCCTCGTCAACCGCACGGTGTACGCGAGCGTGCCGCCACGCGTCGAGTACGAGCTGACCGACCTGGGCCGCACGCTGCTCGACATCCTGACGGCCCTGGAAGAGTGGGCGAACACACACCGCGACGACATCCGCGCCGCCCGCGACCGCCACGACCACGCCCCCGCCTGACCCCGCCCGTCGGCCGCGCTCCGCGCGGACCCGACGTGGTGGCGGCGCGGACCCGCGCCCTCGGCGGCGGCGGGCCGGTCCGGCGCCGCGATCAAGGAAGTTCGCATCGTTCAAGGGCGAACGCACGCGGAAAAGAGATCGAACCACGTGCGTTTGCCCTTGATCGACGGGGAGAGCGCGTCGCGCGCGGGGCGCGGGGGCGCGGGGCGACCGGGGTCAGGAGGTCTGTACCGGGAGGCCCTCGCGGGACCAGTATTCGAAGCCGCCGATCATCTCCTTGACCGGGTACCCGAGGCGGGCGAACTCCAGCGCTGCCCTCGTCGCGCCGTTGCAGCCCGGCCCCCAGCAGTAGGTGACCACGGTCGTGCCGGGCGGGATCTCCCGCTCCGCACGGGCTGCGATTTCGCGCGTGGGCAGGTGGAGCGCGCCGGGCAGGTGCCCCTGCTCCCAGGCTTCGGTGCCGCGGGAGTCGACGACCACGATGCCGGGCACCCCCGCCGTCAGGTCGGCGTGGACGTCGCTGACGTCGGTCTCGAACGACAGGCGGGCGGCGAAGTGGGCGACCGCCGCGGCGGTCGGGGCGGCGGGTACCGAAAGCACGCTGGACATGCACTGATCTTCCGATCGCACCGATGCCCGCGAACAGTGGCGTGAACGACCCTCATCGCTAAGATACCGCCATGCCCACCGTCTCCGTGCTCGCCTACGAGGGAATGTCCGTCTTCGAGACCGGTATCGTGACCGAGGTGTTCGGCCTGCCCCGGCCCGAGTTCGACGTGCCGTGGTACGACCTGGTGCTGTGCGCGGAGCGACCCGGCCCGGTGCGCGTGATCGGCGGTGCCAGCCTGCACACTCCGCACGGGCTCGACGACTTCGCGGCCGCCGACACCGTCATCGTGCCCGGGGTGCCGGACGTCAAGGACGACCCGTCGCCGGAGCTGGTCGACGCGCTGCGACGGGCGCACGAGCGGGGTGCCCGGGTGATGTCGATCTGCTCGGGTGCGTTCGCGCTGGCTGCCGCCGGGTTGCTCGACGGGCGCCGGGCGACCACGCACTGGCGGTACGCGGAGCGGCTGCGGCGGCGCTATCCGGCGGTCGACGTCGACCCGGACGTGCTGTACGTGGACGGTGGCGACGTGCTGACCAGCGCCGGCAGCGCGGCCGGCCTCGACCTGTGCCTGCACATCGTGCGGCGGGACTTCGGCGCGGCCATCGCCAACGCGGTCGCCCGCCGGCTCGTGATCCAGCCGCATCGCGACGGTGGGCAGGCGCAGTTCGTCGAGGCGCCGGTGGCCGCTGACCCCGACGACGACCGGGTGGCGGGCAGCGTGGCGTGGGCGCTGGCCAACCTGACCGCCACGATCACGGTCGAGACGCTGGCCCGGCGCGCGCACATGTCGCCGCGTACATACCTGCGGCACTTCGCCCGCGCCACCGGCACGTCACCGATCCGGTGGCTCACGGGCCAGCGGGTGCAGGCCAGCCTGGCGCTGCTGGAGACCTCCCAGGCACCCGTCGAGGAGATCGCCCGCGCGGTCGGGTTCGACACCCCGGTGACGTATCGGCACCACTTTGGACGGACAATGAGGACGTCACCCTCGGCGTATCGGCGAGCCTTCCAAACTAACGGCGAAGGAGCGCGTCGAGGTTGACCGCGTCGGCCATCGCCTGGCACCCGGCGTCGTTCGGGTGCAGGTGGTCGCCGCTGTCGTACTCGGGCGCCAGCGCCTCCGGGTTGCCGGGCGCGCCCAGCGCCTTGGCGAAGTCGAAGACACCGTCGAACTCTCCGCTCGTGCGGATCCACTCGTTGACCGCGCGCCAGGTCGCCAGCCGCTCCGGCGTCTCGATGAACGAGCCGCCGAACGGGGTGATCGTGGCGCCGTAGATGCGCAGGCCCTGCGCCTTCGTCTGCGCGATCACCTGCTGGTATCCGGCGATCATCTCGTCGGCACCCGCGCTGTATCCGATGTCGTTGACGCCCTCGAACAGGATCACGGACTTCACCCCGGTCTGGGCGAAGACGTCGCGCTCCAGGCGGGCCAGCGCCGGCACGCCCCAGTACGGCTCGCCCTCGCGCGGGGCGAGCAGGCGGTTGCCGCCGAGGCCGGCGTTGACGACAGAGAGGGTGGGGCCGCGGCGCGCGTTGAGGCGCCGCGCGAGGTCGTCCGGGTATCGCTTGTTGGCGTTGCCGCTGGTCGCGGACGTGTCGGTGATGGAGTCGCCGAGCGCGACGACCGTGCCGGTGACACGCGCCGAGGCGCGCACGTCGATGCCGTCGACCAGCATCCAGCACGGTATCGAGGAGTAGCCCTCGCCCGTCGGCGACAGCGCGCGGTCGCCCGCGGCGAGGAAGTTGCCCTGTGCGGTGAATGGGTGGTTGGTGACCGGGCCGGTGGCCTCGGGCACGTGGACGCTGACGAGCAGCGTGCTCAGCGCCGCCACCGACAGGTGAACCGGATCACTGAGGGCGCGCCCGCCGGCCGCGACGGTGACGCTCGACTTGCCACCGAAGGTCAGCTCGCGCACGGTTCCGGGTACAGCTGCCGCGTCAGCGCCCTGGACCGCGACGGACGCGCGACCCACGCGCAGCGCGGTGGCCCCGAAGGTGTTGGTCACGCGCACGCGGACCGCGCTGCCGCCGGCGGACATGAAGGCGACGTTGCGGACGGTCTGGTTGGTGAGGCCCTTGCCGGCCGGGCAATCGGGCATCCACGGGATCTCGCTGCCCGCGACCGGGCTCGGCGCCCAACTGGCGACCCAGTTGCCGCCACCTCCGGCGGCGGCTCCAGTGCCCACAATGGATGGAGCGGCGCGAACGGCGACAACCGTGGTGGCAACGGCGAGCGCGGCGAGGAGAGCCGCCCCGAATCGGCTGCTCGACTGGGTCACGGCCTCACCTCCAGTGCAAGGCGAGCCGGCACGACCGGCTCGCCACATCGACTGCGATAGATTACCTTAACCGGTCAACCTACGATGTCCCGAACCGCCAGCGTGCTGCCTCCGGGCAGCGACCGGTTCGACTTTCTGGCGCCGATGAACGCGACGCTGGCGCGCCGCCGCCCTGCCACTGCGATCCGACCGCGTAGCTGACCCTGCAGCCGACGGCCGCCTGGGCTGCGCCGGCGGTGACGATCACGCCAGCGGCGGCGAGAGTCGCGGCCGCGGCGGTGGAGGTCCACAGCGCCAACCGGCGCGTCTGTGGAGCATGTCTTCTCCCTGGGGGTGACGCGCGTGCGGCCCGCGTCCTCGACACCGCTGCCCACTCAGTGCCGGGGCGGGCCTGGGGTCGGTCACATCTCGCCCAGCTAGGCAAACGCTTTCCTTAGAGGAAAGCACAGATACTGATCAATGTAAAGCGAAGGCTTTCTCCGTCACGTCGTCGACCAGTTCCACGAAATCCGACCCGTACACGCCCGGCTCGAGGATGCGCAGCACCAGACAGAACCGCTGGTCCGCCCCGTACTGCCGGTACAGTTCGCGGTAGCGGGTGGCCAGGTACCGCGCCGCCGCGAGGTTGGTCGGCGCCGTCTGTCCACCCAGGACGAACACCGGCCGCCCGCCCGTCGGACCCCAGGCGCGGGCCAGGAAGACATACTCCTCACGGTCCCGCTCCCGCCGGTAGACGGTCTCTCCGATGGAGAACGCCACGGTGCGGGTCTCCGGGTCGAACGGCGTCACCTGGACGCCGCGCAGGATCGACCGCAAGTGCGCGGCGGTGCGCTCGTTCTTGCCCGGCCCGCCCACGCAGAACTCGGTGAGCCGGCCGATGCCCTCCGGCAGGTCTTCGGCCGAGACCAAGTCGGCCCGGCCGCCGCAGTCCCGTGCGATCGTCGCCAGCTCGACCAGCGCCGCCACGTCGCCCCGGTGGACGCTGAGGTGGTGCGAGGAAGAGGAGTGCCGCGACACCGCCAGCTGACACGCGGTGCCGTCGTCGATGCCGAAGAAGCCGCGTTTGCGGGCGAGCCGCAGGTGCCCACGCACCCGCTGCGCCAGCCAGACCGCGACACCGGCGACGACGCTCGCCAGCAGGTTCACGAACAGATCACGCACCGGCTCATCCTGCCGTACGCCGTCAGCGCCGCATCGAAACGATAAGGCGCCATATATCGTGGTTTACAGCGTGTAGCGGTGAAAGGTGTGCTTATGGTCGAGCTGTCAACACCACCCGCCCCGATGAGGAGGAGTGATGGGACGCAGGCGCAGTCCGGAACAGGCGTGGGCCACCGGCGGCATGGTCTTCGCCGCCACCATGTTGCTGATGGTGGGCGTGTGGCAGGTGTTCGTCGGTATCGCCGCCATCGCCAACGACGGGTTCCTGGTGGCCGTCCGCGGATACACGTACGACATCGACACCACCGCGTGGGGCTGGATACACGTAGCCCTCGGCGCGCTGGTAATCCTGACGGGATTCTTCCTGTTCACGGGCGCCGCCTGGGCGCGTGGCGTCGGCATCGCGCTGGCCGCCATCTCCGCCATCAACAACTTCATCTTCCTGCCCTACTACCCGCTGTGGGCGATCGTGGTGATCGCGCTGGACGTGTTCATCATCTGGTCGCTGGCCACAGTGGACACCGATCGGCTGGTCGCTGGGCGCGAGACAGCCGCCGCCGGTGGCTCCTACGAGACGTTGCGAAGCGGTGAGCGCTGGCCGACCAACCGTCCCGCGACCGGTCGGGTGGACGAGCCGTCCGGCGCACCCGTGGCCCCCGAAGGGGTCACCAACACCCCGCCGACCGGGCGGCAGTAGCCATGTCCGCGACGCTGCCGTACCAGTCGGGGTACGCCGTCTCCACGCCGCCCGAGCGGCAGGACGCGTGGATCGGCCGTGCGCTGTTCTGGCTCGCGCTGCTCGCCGGGGTGGCCAGCGTCGTAGTGGGCGTCCTCATGCTCGTGTGGCCGGACGCCACCCTCGGCGTGGCGGCTGTCCTTTTCGGACTGTGGCTGCTGGTGCACGGCGTGCTCCGGATCGCGGAAGCGGTGATGGCGACCTGGGCGAACCCGGGCGCGCGGGCCCTCGCCGGCATCGTCGGCGTGCTGTTCGTGGTGGCTGGCGTGCTGTGCCTGCGCGACCTGCTCGTGTCGCTGGCCGTCGTGGTCACGCTGATCGGCGTGACCTGGCTGGTCGCCGGCCTCATCGAGCTGGCCGGCGCCGTCACGGCCCCGGGCACCGCCGCCGAGCGGGCGATGGGCGCCGTGCTCCCAGGCGCCCTGTCGATCCTGGGCGGCATCGCGGTGCTGGTCTGGCCGCGCATCTCGCTGCTCACGATCGTGTACGTCACCGGGATCTGGTTGATCGTGATGGGACTGGTCCAGGTGTACCTGGTCGTGCGGGCCCGTCGGACGGTGCGTGAGCTGGTCACCTGAGCCTGGCCCCCGCGTTCGCCCCACGTTCTCAGCGAGTTGGCGTCCGCTTTTGAGCTGGCGTTGAGGTACCGCCTGTCTCCTCTTCGATGTCACCGTGACTTTGGAGAGGGGCGTCGATGCGGTTCAGGCTGGGCCGGCGGTCCGCGACGGCCGCGTTGCCGGTGGCGCCGCCGCCGGCGGCGGCGGATGCTGACGCGGGCCACGCACTGCGGGCGCCGAGCAAGCTGCACGCGTTCAACCGGTACGAGATCAAGTACCTGGCCGACCACTCCATGGTGGACGAGCTGCGGCCCTCGGCGTTCACCAAGGTGTACGACGCTGCGTACCGCGACCTCTACCGGAAGCTGTACGCCAGCGGCGCGGCCCTGGCGGCCATCGACCAGGTGAGCGCGGGGCTCAAGGCCGCCGGCACCGACGTCGGCACGGAGGCCGCCAGCCTGCGCACCCTGGTCGAGAACCGCACGAAGAGCCTCGCCACCGACAAGGTGATCACCGGGTAGCGGACAGGTCGATGGTGTGCGCCGAGCGGGTCGCCTTCGCGGCGAGGTAGCGCATGTTGGCTGCGGACACGTGCACGCCGGTGGGGACCCGCTCGACCACCGTCACGCCCAACTGGTCCAGCTGCTCCTCTTTGTCCGGGTTGTTGCTCAGCAGCGTCACCCGCTCGACACCTAGTGCACGGAGCATCTGGGCGGCGGCCGTGTAGTCCCGCTCGTCCTCACCGTGCCCCAGCGCGACGTTCGCCTCGTACGTGTCGAGCCCGCCGTCCTGCAGCGCGTACGCGTCCAGTTTCGCGTACAGGCCGATGCCCCGCCCCTCCTGCCGCAGGTACAGGACGAACCCGCCAGACTCGGTGATCCGCTCGACCGCCTCGCGTAGCTGCGGGCCGCAGTCGCACCGCTGGCTACCGAAAACGTCGCCGGTCAGGCACTCGCTGTGCGGCCGCACCAGGATCCCCGGCCCGTCGCTCGTCGCCCCCTCGAGCGCGCCGCGCCAGTCGCCGAGCCCGAGCGCCAGGTGTTCCCGCTCGTCCGCGAGCCCCTCGAACGTGAACACCCGCGCGGTGCTGGTGTACCCGTCCGGAAACCGCAGCGGTACGGTCACCTGGCGGCGAACCGCGGCCCCCGGAGCCCGCCTGGCCCCGGTGAGCTGGCGCGTTTGAAACATCGGCCCTCCCTTAACGTGAGCAAGATTGAGTACGAGTCCGGTCCGGCCTGACGGGAGGCGCGAGCGGTGGTCGAGCGACCGTACGTCCTGCTGAGTTGCGGTATGTCGATCGATGGCTACCTAGACAGTGCCACCGAGCAGCGGTTGCTGCTATCCAACGATGCCGATTTCGACCGGGTTGACGCGGTACGTGCCGCCTCGGACGCGATCATGGTCGGTGCCGGGACCATCCGGCAGGACAACCCGCGACTGCTGGTGCGCTCGGCGGCGCGCCGCGACGACCGGGTGGCGCGAGGGCTTCGCCCGAACCCCGTCAAGGTGACCATCACCGGCCGCGGCGACCTGGACCCGTCCGGGCGGTTCTTCGCCGGCGACGCCGACAAGCTCGTGTACTGCGCCAGCCCCGCGCTCGACGTGGCCCGCGAGCGGCTCGGCGCCCTGGCGACGGTGATCGACGGTGGCGACCCGGTCGACCTGCGGCGGATGCTCGCGGACCTGCACGGTCGCGGCGTCCACAGGCTCATGGTCGAGGGCGGCGAACGCATGCACACCCAGTTTCTCACCGCGGGCCTCGTCGACGAGCTGCACCTGGTGGTCGCGCCCTTCTTCGTCGGCGACTCCCGGGCGCCGCGCTTCGTCGGCGACGGCGTGTTCCCGTGGGGCCCGGACCGCCGCGCGACGCTCGCCGAGGTGCGGCAGATCGGCGACGTCGCCCTGCTCCGCTACGCAATGTCCGACCGCTTCCCAGCGTGAGCGAGTTCCCGCCCCGCTAGCGCTCGGCGATCAAGGGCGTTCGCATCGATCAAGGGCAAAAGCACGTGGTTTGGAGATCGAACCACGCGCGTTTGACCTTGATCGACGGGAAGCGGCGGCGCGGCGTCCGCGGCCGACAGCGCCGCGGGCACTACCACCTCGGCCGCCGCGACACGCGCGAAGCGGGGAGCCAGCCAGCGGTAAAGGAGGACGGCCGCACCCGGCAGGCTGGCCGCGAACGCCAGCACCCCGTACACGACCGCGATCGTCAGGCCCAGCGACGGGCTCAACCCAGCGGCGCCGAACGCCCACGCCGTGACCCCCTCGCGCGGACCCCAACCGCCCACGCTCAGCGGCAGCACCATCGCGAGCAGCGCCAGCACCATCAGCGGCGCCAGCATGGTCAGCGGCGCGGTCGAGCCGGCGGCGCGGGCAGCGACCAGGAACGTCGCCAGGTGCCCGGCCAGCACGACGGTCGACGCGAGCACGACCCCCGGCCCCGTGGTCGGGGATAACAAACCGCGCCGCACGTCGACCAGGCTGGTGCGCAGCCCGCGGGCCCACCGCGACGCGCCCCGCCACGGCCGGAACCACGCGAGCAGCCCCGCGACGGCGGCGACGACCGCGAGCGCGATCACGCCGGTGTGCACGTCGGGCAGCAGCCGGGTCAACGAGGGCAGGGGAGTCGGCAGCGCGAGCAGCAGCGTCAGCCCGGCGGCGACGAACACCACCATGCCGGCGGTACGCTCCAGCACCACCGCCCGGACGCCGCGACCCACATCACCGGCCTCCTGGCCGTGCCGGACCGCCCGGTGCACGTCACCGAGGATCCCGCCGGGCAGGGCCGCGTTGAGAAACAGCGCCCGGTAGTAGTCGGCGACAGCGGTGCGCAGCGGCAGATCGATGCCGAGACCACGGGCCACCAGCCGCCACCTCCACGCGCTGAACACCGTGGTCAGCAGCCCGATCCCGCAGGCGGCGAGCAGGGTGCCGCCGTCGATCACATGGAGCCCGGAGACGAACGCGCTGGTGCCCAGCCGCCATCCCAGCACCCCGAGGATGGCCAACCCGCCCAGCATTCGAACCCACGCCCACACCGTTCGCCCCATGACGCCTCATACGTGGAGCCGGTCGTCCGGGTTCATTCCGAGTCGGCCAACAGGTCGCTGTGGTGGACAACGACACCCAACTCGCCGGCCGCGACGGCGTCCAGCCGGCGCTCCAGGTACCCCTTGGCCGGCCCGGCCAGGGTGGGCTGCTGCTCGCAGGCCGCGCCGACCCACCCGCGCAGCCACTCGGCGGCGAGCGCACCCTGCTTCGAGCCGAGCCTCCACGGGCTGGGGCTGACCCGCACCGGCACGCCCAGCTTCCCGAACGCCCCGGCGGTAACCTCGACGGCGTCCGGGCCGAGCAGCCGCCGGCCGCCGGTGCTGCGCCGCTGGTGCGCGTTGAACGCGGCGGCCAAGTCGGCGTCGAGGTCCTCGACCGGGTCGAGGTCGACCCGTCCGGTTACCGACAGCGTCAGCAGCGCCGGGCAACCGGCCCCGACGCACGCGGCGGCGAGCCGGTCCACCTCGTCGGCGGTGAGCAGGTCGAGCAGCGCCGACGTGGTGATCAGGTCGGCACCGGCCAGGTCAGCGGCGGTCAAGGCCGTGACATCCGCCCGTACCGCCGAAGCGGTCACCGGCGCGGCCATGCTCGCGGCGGCGTGGTCGAGCAGCGCCTGGTCCTGGTCGTACAGCACCCAGTGCTGCGGACCGTCAAGCCGCGGCGCGAGCCACCGTCCCATCGAGCCGGTGCCGCAGCCGAGGTCGCGGATCACCGGCCGGTCGATACCGGCCAGCCACTCGCGTAGGGGGTCGAGCAGGTCGACCGCGCGGGCGTCGGCGTCGGCCGGCTCCCGCAGCGTCAACCACTCGGGGCTGAAGCTCATCCCATCCTCTCCAGTGCGCCGGCCACCGCATGCACGGTGGCGTCCCAGCTTGGCAGGGTGTCACGGCGGACCCGGGCGGCAGCCCGGAGCCGTTGGCGCAGGCCCGCGTCGGTCAGCCAAGATCGCAGCGCCGCCGCCAGAGCCGCCGGGTCGCCGGGCGGGACCAGCTTTCCCGGTACCCCAAGACCAGCTTGCCCCAGAGCTCTGCTATCTGGCGCTCGCTCCGCCGGTCCCAGGGCCTCCGCGACGCCGCCGACGGCGGTCGCGAGGACCGGCACGCCGCGCGCCAAGGCCTCCGTGACCACCATGCCGTACGTCTCCGCGTGCGACGGCAGGACCAGCAGGTCGGCGGCGGCGTAGGCGGCGTCGAGCGCGGCGCCTGCCAGCGGGCCCGCGAACCGCGCCCGCCCGTCCAGGTCGTGCGCCTCCACCAGCCGCCGGACCCGCGAGGTGAAGGCGGCGTCGCGGTCCAGCGCGCCCGCGAAGGTGCATGTCCACTCGGTATCGCTCAGCGTGGCCAGTGCCTCGACCAGCACGTCCTGGGCCTTGCGCGGGGTCAAGGCGGCGACGCACAGCAGCCGGCCGCCCGCCTCGGTAGCGTCCGCGAACGGCGCCGGGTCGACGCCGGGCGCGGCGACGTGCACGCGGTCCGGCGCCAGCCCGTGGTGCTCGACCAGCCGCGCCGCGGTCCAGGCGCTCGTCGCGATCACGGCCGTGGCGGCGCTCAGGGTCCGCCGTTCCAGGGCGTCCAGTCGCGCGGCGGCGTCCGCCGGCAGGCCGGTCTCGTCGGCGAGCGGCAGATGCACGAGTACCGCCAGCGGCACCCGCCGCGCCGCTGGCTCGACGACGTCCGGTGCTCCGCACGCCACCAGGCCGTCGATCAGCACCGGCGCACCGTCAGGTACCGCCGCGAGCGTGCTCGCGAGCCGCGCGCGTGCGGTCTTCGACGGTGCCGGCCAGTCGCCGTCGACGTGCAGTTCGGTCACCCGCCAGCCGGTCGCCGCCAGGCCCGCGCACACCCGCCGGTCGTACCGGTTGCCGCCGCTCGGCGCCGCGAGGTCGTCCACGCCGCCCGGCAGGATGGCGTAGACACCTCTCATAGCGTCAGCTCGTAGCTGGCCCAGGCGATGTGCGACTCGTGCAAGGTGACCGTGATGCCGGTCAGGCCCCGGGCGCCCTCGCCGAGCGAGCCCGCGCGCACCTTCCCGGCCAGCCGGTCGGCGATCACCTTGGCCAGCGCCTCGGTCGACGTGTTGACGCCGGCGAACGCGGGCTCGTCGTCCAGGTTCCGGTAGTTGAGGTCGGCCAGCACGCCCGCCAGCTCGGTCGAGGCCGCACCGATGTCGACCACGATGTTGTCGGCGTCCAGCTCGGGCCGGCGAAACGTGGCGTCCACGACGAACGTGGCGCCGTGCAGCCGTTGAGCGGGGCCGAAGACCTCGCCCCGGAAGCTGTGGGCGACCATCATGTGATCCCGGACCGTAACGCTGAACAAGAGATTTACCCTTCCGCGTCGGGGTACCTGACAAGGTGACACAGCGCCGGCAGCTCACCAGACGCCAGGCGGGGCAGCGCATCGGGCAGCTCCGCGAAGTCGCACGCGCCGGTCAGCAGCGCGTCGAACGCCGGGTCGGCGAGCAGTTCCAGCGCCAGGGCCAGCCGGTCGGCGTACGTGCGGCGACCCTGCTGGGCCGGCGACACCGTGCCAACCTGGCTGCCGCGCACCACGAGACGCCGGGAGTGGAAGTGCTCGCCCAACGGCAGGCTCACCCTGCGGTCGCCGTACCAGCTCAGCTCCAGGACGGTGCCCTCCGGCGCGAGCAGCTCCAGCGACCGGGCGAGGCCCGCCTCGGTGGCGCTGGCGTGCACGACGAGGTCGCAGTCGCCGGCCGCGTCGTCGGGATGGGTGAACGCCACGCCGAACGCCGCCGCCACCGCCGACCGGCTCCGGTCGGTGTCGACCAATTGCAGCCGCACGCCCGGCAGCCTGGCCAGTACGCCCGCCACCGAACAGCCCACCATGCCCGCGCCGATCACCGCGATCCGGTCGCCGACCAGCGGCGCGGCGTCCCAGGCGGCGTTCACGGCTGTCTCCACCGTACCCGCGAGCACTGCCCGCGCCGGCGGCACCGCGTTGGGCACCACGGTGACCGCCTCGGCGGGCACGACATAGTGGGTCTGGTGCGGGTACAGGCAGAAGACCGTGCGGCCGTGCAGGTGCGGTGGCCCCTGCTCGACCACGCCCACGTTGAGGTACCCATACTTGACCGGCCCGGGAAAGTCGCCCTCCTGGAACGGGGCGCGCATGGCGGTGTGCTGACTTCGCGGCACGCCACCGCGAAAGACGAGAGTCTCGGTGCCGCGGCTCACCCCCGAGTACAGGGTGCGCACCAGAACCTCGCCGGGGCCGGGTGCCGCCAGGGCGACCGGACGGATCTCGCCGTGGCCGGGGGAGCGGAGCCAGAACGCTCGGCCACGCAGCGTCATCGGCTTCCTTTCCCCGACCGGTGAACCGAACCCGGCCCGCTCTCGTTTCCCAGGTGGGCTCCGGTAACGATACGCGGCGCCCCGAACGGAGGAATCTTGACAGTCAGTGAACGCGCCGTCGCGCCACCGTACGTCGATGGGCCCGCTATCGGTATGGCCGTCCAGTTCGTCCTGCTGGGTGCCCTGGGCACGGTCGTCGGCCTCGGCGCCGCCGGCTGGCTGACCGGCACCGCGTACGCCCTGGTCACGTGCGTGCTGCTGACTCGTGCGCTGCGCCGCTCGGGCACCAACCTGCTGGGCCCGGCCAACCAGGTCACCCTGGCGCGGGCGACCCTCGTCGGTGGTGTGGCGGCGCTCGTGGCGGACGCGGTCCTCACGCCGGCGTCGATCGGGGTGCTGGTGGCCCTGGCCAGCGTGGCGCTCGCCCTCGACGGCGTCGACGGCCAGGTCGCCCGGCGCACCGGCTCGACGTCGGCGCTCGGCGCCCGGTTCGACATGGAGGTCGACGCGTTCCTGGTGCTGGTCCTGAGCGTCCTGGTGGCCGGCACGCTGGGCTGGTGGGTGCTGGCGATCGGGTTGTTCCGGTACGTCTTCGTGGCGGCCGCGTGGACGATGCCCTGGCTGAACGGCGCCCTGCCGCCCCGCTTCTCCCGCAAGACGGTGGCGGCGGTGCAGGGCATCGCCCTGGTCGTGGCGGCGGCGGGCGTACTGCCGCAGGTGCTGGCGTTCGCGCTGGTGGGCGCGGCACTGGCGTCCCTGATCTGGTCCTTCGGCCGCGACGTCGTCTGGCTCTGGCACCACCGCTACACCTGGACCCCCGCCCCCGCATAACGCCCCTCCCCGCGCGCCCCTCTCCCCGCCGATCAAGGGCAAACGCACGTGGTTTGATCTCTTTTCCGCGTGCGTTTGCCCTTGATCCATGCGACTTCCCTTGATCGGCGGGTCTGTGGCGGGACGTGGGCGGGATACGGACGGGCGCGGTCGGTGTTGCCGCAACATCAGGGAATTCGCGGCCCAGGGCCGGTGTCGAAGTGGATGACCGGGCTGCGGCGGACCCAGACGACCGGCGACGCCGGTCGAACGGCCGCACACAGGCCTTAGGCGCCGGCGGATGCCGCGTTCTCCCCGAACGTGCGCGCTCATATATCTAAAGACATCGATGATTGTGGTATCGTGGGGCGGCTTGGGGAGGCTGTCATGGCCGCGATCACGACCTGGTTACCGTTCGCGGCGCGCGGCCGGGTCGGCCCGGTGCCGTTCGCGCCCGGCGAGCGCGTCCTCGCCGCCGCCACCGCCGACGGCGCGAAGGTGGTCGCGACCGACCGCGCCCTGTATCACCGCGATGCCCGGCTTGGCTGGGAGCGGATCGCACGCGTGACCTGGGAAGACGGTCATGGCCTGGTGCTGACCGGCTGGTCACCCGACACCCCGCCCCGCACGGTCCTGGCCGTGCCGTCGGCCGTGCCGCTGCTCGCGCTGGCGCGCGAGCGCATCGCGTGGACCGCGCTGGCCGTCACCCGCGTCGAGCTCGGACCGCGCCGCACCGTCCGCGTGGCGGTCCGTCGCTCTCCCGGCACCGGTGGCTTGGTCTGGCTCGTCGACGGCGACCCGGGTCCGGACCTCGACGCCGCGCTGGCCCGACTCCGAGCCGACCTCCTGCCCTGACTTCCGCGCGCGGCTGCGGCTTCGCGACCTCCCGTGCGACGCGTGGACGTCCGCCGGTCAGCCGGACCGCTCAGCCGGACCGCCCGTCGGTCCGTCCTGGCCGCGTCCCTCGGCCTACTGCTGCTCGCGCTGGTGGCCGTGGTGGGCGACGCCAAGTCCGTCTCCCCGGCCATCGAGAGCGGTGTCGCCACGGCCGGGCTGCCGCAGGCCGTCGTCGGTGTGGTGATCGCGCTACTCGTACTGCTGCCGGAGACCCTGGCGGCGGTCCGCGCCGCCCGCCGCGACCGGGGCAGATCAGGCTCAACCTCGCGCTCGGCTCGGCCATCGCGAGCATCGGCCTCACGATCCCGGCGATCGCGGTCGCGTCCATCTGGCTCGACGGCCGCTGCTGCTCGGACTCGGCGGCACGCAGATCGTGCTGCTCTCGCTCACCGTCGTGGTGGGCGTCCTCACAGTGGTACCCGGACGGGCGACCCTTTCGCAGGGCGGCGTGCAGCTTGCGCTGCTGTTCGCGTTCCTCTTCCTGGCCGCGAGCCCGTAAATCCGTTGAGGACATTCGGTAAGGAGCGGAGGCTGGAAGGCCGCAACCAAACTTCCGGGGGATGCCTGCCATGCGCCTGCTCAGCGACCTGTGGGCCACGTCACCGCGCCGCGTCGCGCTCGTGGCCGGACTCGTCGTGCTCGGCGCCGCAGGGCAGGCGGCGGCCGCCGCGCTCGCCGGCCCGGTACTGGTCGACCGCTCAGCGACGCTCTTCGTCGTGCTCGCCGCGGCGCTCGTCGCCGCCGTCCTCAGCGAGCTGGTCGTCAACCTCATCGCCGCCGGACTCACCGCCGACTGGACCGCCGACGTACGCCGCCGGCTCTGCCGGGTCGCGCTCGGCCAGGACCTGCCGACGCTGGAGACCACGCCGGTCGGCGAGCTGCTCGACCGCATCGACGGCGACGTTTACCAGGTGGGTGCCGCCCTGCGCAACGAAGGCGTCCGGGTCGCCCGCGCACTGACCATCGGCCTGCTGTCCATCGTGACCGCGGTCATCGTGTGGTGGCCCGCGGCGGTCGCCATGTTCCTGCTGGCCGCCGCGCTCACCGCAGGCCTGAAAGGCCCCGCGAGCCGCATCTCCGCCGCGCGGATGAAAGAGGAGGAGGCGTGGTCCGACCTGGCCGCCGTGATGGAGGAGTCCATCCACGGCCAGGACGACGTGCGCAGCTCGCTCGCCCGCCCGTACGTGTTGCGCCTGTACGCCCAGCGGGCCAGCCGGGTGCTCCGCCGCGGCCGCGTGGTGTGGCGGCTGTCGGCCAACGTCACGACGATCGCCTCGGGTGCCATACGCGCCGGCATCGCCGTGCTGGTGGCCGGCGGCGTGTGGGCTCTCGCGGGCGGCCGGATCGACGGCGCGCGGCTGACGGCCGTGTGGCTGCTGGCGATGGCGTTCGGCGGGACGGTGGAGCAGATGAGCCGGATGGTGCCCGAGCTGCAGCACGCGCTCGGTGCCTGGGCCCGGGTACAGCTGCTGCGAAACGCGAAGCAGGAACCGGCCGGTGGTGCCGCGCCCACCGATGGCGACCTCGCCGTCCGCGGCCTGACCTTCGGGTACGGCAGCGGCGCCCGACCCGCGCTGAGCAATGTGGACCTGGCGTTCGCCCGCGGCCGTTCCTACGCGCTGATCGGGCGCAGCGGCTCCGGCAAGTCCACATTGGCCAAGGTGTTGACGCGCTCCGTCGACGTGCCCCGCGGCACCGTGTTCCTCGGCGGGGTGGACCTGCTCGACGTCGACGTCGAGGCGCTGCGTCGCTGGGTGGCCGTGGTGCCGCAGCGCACCGAGGTGCTGGCCGGCACGCTCGCCGAGAACATCGCGCTGTTCGACCCCGACCTGCTCGAACCGGCGGCCCGCGCGCTCGACGAGCTCGGCCTGTCGTCGTGGGTCGCCGACCTGCCCGACGGCATGCGGACCAAGCTCGGCGAGGGCGGCCACGTATTGTCGTCCGGCCAGGAGCAGCTCGTGGCGTTCGCGCGCATCCTCGTCCGCGACCCGCACGTGGTGATCCTCGACGAGGCCACCGCGCGGATGGACCCGGTCACCGAGCGCCGCGTGCAGCGCGCCACCGACCGCCTGCTGCGCGACCGGA
This sequence comes from Micromonospora sp. CPCC 206061, assembly GCF_036906915.1. Lineage (NCBI taxonomy): Bacteria > Bacillati > Actinomycetota > Actinomycetes > Micromonosporales > Micromonosporaceae > Micromonospora > Micromonospora sp. CPCC 206061. The sequence continues at coordinate 79,234 of NZ_JBAKHX010000024.1, read as the reverse complement.
TCGGCATCGTCATCGCGCACCGGCTCTCCTCGGTGCGCCGCTGCGACGAGGTCGTGGTGCTCGCCGACGGCGAGGTCGTCGAGGCCGGCCCGCTGGAGGAGTCGGAGCGGTTCGCGCGGCTGCTCGCAACGGCGGGGGCCGCGATGCCCGCGCGCGGTGGCGCCGCCGGTGCGGTCGCCCTCGCGGAGGCACCGGCCCGGGTGGAGACGATGGTCATGCTGCCAGCGACGGAGATCGCCGCGCCGCCCAAGACCGACCCGCCACCGGTACCGGATCCGCCGCCCGCCCGCACCCTGCGCGAGATCGTGCGGCTGGCCACCAACGACCCGCGCTACGGCCTTGGCGCGGTGTCGCTGTTCATCGTCATGGTGCTTCTCGGCCTCGACAGCGCGCTGCTGTCGTGGCTGTGGGCCGACCTGGTCGACGGCTCTGGTGGGCTGTTCTGGCCGGCCGCCGGCATCGTCGCCGGCCTGCTCGTGGCGATACCGGTGCCGTACCGCACGTTCCAATGGTTCCCTGAGTGGTGGGTACGTCAGATGCTGCGCATCAGCGCCCGCCTCGTACACGGGCAGACCGGCCCGCGCCGGGTCAGCTCGCACAGCCCGGCCGCCGTGGTGGCGCAGGGCGGCGAGACCGAACGCGTGGTCGTGCTGGCCGACAACCTGATCGACCAGAGCATCGCCGTGCTGGTGCTGGTGTCGATGACGGCGGTGTCCGGGTCGATCGTGCCGGGGCTGTTCTTCCTCGGGACGATGGTGCTCTCCGGCCTGGCGGCGACGCTGTTCGCGCCGCTGCTGGAGCGGGCCGCCCGGCGCACCGTGTCGGCCCGCGCCGCGTTCGCCACCGCGCTGGTGTCGTCGCTGTCCGCGGCCCGCACGGTCAAGCTGGCCGGCGCGACCGGGCCGGTGCTGGCGCACCTGGCCGGGCTCGACCGGACGCGCAGCGACCGCCAGCGGCGGGAAATCTCGGTACAGGTGTGGGCCCGCTCCACGCCCGCCATCCTCAGTGGACTGGCGCCGATCGCGGTGTGGTCGCTGTACCTGGGCGGCTCGCTGTCGTCGGGCGCGGCACTGGTCGCGGTGACCACGCTGTACTCGGCACAGTGGTTCGCGTGGACGACCGCGTCGCTGGTCTCGCAGCTGCCCTCGGCCCGCGTGTGGACCCGCCGCACGGTCGCGATGACCGGCACCAGTGAGTACTCCGCGGCCGTGCCGGGCCTCGACCTGTCGGAGGGCACCGCACCGGCCCCGTCGGCCGCGCCCCGGCACCCGCTGCGGAGGCTGGAGCTCGTCGGGTTCAGCGCCGTGCACGAGGACGGCACCGTCGGCGTCCGCGACGTCGACCTGGCCGTCGAACGTGGACAGCTGGTGCTCCTGCTCGGCCCAGTGGGGTCAGGCAAGTCGTCGCTGCTGCGGGCGCTCGCCGGCATCGTGCACCACACCGGCGACCTGCTCTGGAACGGCCAGCCGGTCACCGAGCCGGAGCTGTTCCTGCGGCCGAACCAGGTCGGCTACGTGGCCCAGTTACCGCGGGTACTGTCCGGCACCGTCGCCGACAACATCCGCCTCGGCCACGAGGTCGACGCGGCTGGCGCGGTGTCCACCGCCCAGCTCGACCACGACCTGGCCGCCGCGGGCGCGGGGCTCTCGCTGTTGATCGGGCACAAGGGGACCCGCCTGTCCGGTGGGCAGCTGCAGCGGCTGGCGCTGGCCAGGGCGCTGGCGCCGCGCACCGAGCTGCTGGTCGCCGACGACGTGTCGTCCGCGCTCGACGTCACGACTGAGCTGGACCTGTGGCGGGCGCTGCGGTCGCACGGCGTGACGGTGGTGGGTTCGACGTCCAAGCGGGCCGCGCTGGCCCAGGCCGACCGCGTGGTCGTCCTGGCGGCCGGCAGCCCGGTGGCCCAAGGTAGTTGGCGCGACCTGGAATCCCGCTGGGGCCACCTGGCCGGCTGACCCCGCCACTGTGGCGCCCAGCCAGCCCCGTCGATCAAGGGCAAACGCACGTGGCTCGATCTCTTTCCCGCGTGCGTTTGCCCTTGATCGACGCATTTCTCCCTGATCGGTGGCGCGGCGTCAGCTCGCGAGCGTCGCGGCCAAGAGCGCCGCTCGTGCCCGGCTACAACGCCGCCGCCTCGTCGACGAGCATGTCGACGAATGGTGCGACGGCTGGCGGGGTGCGGCGGCCCGCCAGCGTGGCGGCGAACACCTGACGCACCGTCGCGTCGTCGCGGTGCAGCCGCAGCAGCGCGAGGTCGGCGGGCGTGGCCCGGATCGCGAGTGCCGGCACCAGGGCCACGCCGAGCCCCGCGGCGACGCAGCCGAGCTTGCCCGTCCACTCGGCCGCGACGATGTCGATGCGCGGCTGGAACCCGCTGGGCAGCGTCGCCCGCAGCAGCGTCTCCTCCGCGGTCGCGGAGCCGACCACAAAGGACTCGTCGGTCAGCTCCGCCAGCCGCACGGTGCGCCGCCGGGCCAGCCGGTGCGTGCGCGGCACCGCCACCAGCAGCCGCTCGTCGAGCAGGTGCCGCAGCGCGAACCGGCCGTCGTCCAGCGGCTGGTCGGGCGGTGCGCTCACCACGGCCACGTCGGCGTCGCCCTCGGCAAGGCGCTCCAGCAGTCGCGGCGTGCGACCCTCCACGAGGGACAGCGCCACGTCGGGGTGCCCCGCGCGGAACGCGGACAGCGCGCGCGGCACCAGCGCGGCCACCGCGGTGGGAAAGGCGCCGACCCGCAGACGTCCGGCACCAAGGCCGCGCAGCGCCGCCAGGTCGCGCTGGGCGGTCGCCAGCCGATCGAGTACCGCGTCCGCGTGCCCGAGCAGGCAGCGTCCCTCCTCGGTGAGCGCGACACCACGGGGGAGCCGGTCGAACAGCCGGGTGCCGGTCTCCGCCTCCAGCGCGGCGATCTGCCGGGACACAGCCGACTGGGTGTATCGCAACGCCCGCGCCGCCACCGTGATGGAGCCGTGCCGGGCGACCGCCTGGAAGACCTCCAGCGATTGGATCTGCACCAACCCATGTTACTTACGCATCGCAGTCATGCGTGACATTCGTTGGTAGCATGGCGGTGGTCGCCCTACCGTTGCCGCTGTGAAGACAATCGCCGTACTCGGAACGGGACACATGGGCGCGCCGATCGCCCGGCGGCTGCTCGCCAGCGGTGACCCTGCCGCGCTCGACCGGGTCGAACCCGTGCTGTCCGCGCTCGGCGCCGTGCGCCGCTGCGGCCGCCTCGGCGCCGGTGCCGCTATGAAGCTCGTCGCAAACACCGCTCTGGTGACCGCCGTGACCGCGCTCGCCGACACCCTCGCGGTCGCGGAGGCGCTCGGCGTCGACCGGGACGCCGCACTGGAGGTGGTCGGCGCCGGCGCGCTGGGCGGCGTGGCCGGCCGGCTCGGCGGCGGATCCGCGTTCAGCGTGGCGCTCGCCGCCAAGGACCTCGACCTCGCGCTGCGCGCGCTGGGCACGGCGCCCGCCCCGGTCGCCCGCGGCGCGGCGGCAGCGCTGTCCACTGTGGAAGACCGAGGCGCCGACCTCGGTGCCATCGCCCAATAAGGAGTATGCCGTGCACGTGACCCTCGACAACCCGGCGAGCGTGGCCGCGCCGTTCGGCGACCGGTTCGCGCACGTGGCCCGCGTCGACGTGGGCGGTGGCGCGCTGCTGATGCTCGCCGGCCAGGTCGCCGTCGACGACACCGGAGCCGTGTACGCGCCGGGCGACGTCACCGCGCAGTCCGAACGTGTCTTCGAGATCATCGGCGGTGTGCTGGCCGCGCACGGCGCCGGCTTCGGCGACGTACTGCACGTGCGCACGTTCATGACCAACCTGGATGACCTGCCGGCGTACGGCGCCGTACGCCGCCGCGTCTTCGCCCGCACCGGCACCCCACCCCCCGCGAGCACCACGGTAGAGGTAACCCGCCTCTTCCTACCCGGCGCCGCCCTAGAGGTCGAGGTCGCCGCCGCCGTACGCACCACGTAACCCGCCCGCCCCCTCCCGCCGATCAAGGCCAAACCCACGTGGTTCGATCTCTTTTCCGCGTGCGTTTGGCCTTGATCGATGCAGATCTCCTTGATCGGTGCCCGCGGGGCCACGCGGAGCCTCACCCCTCTAGGCTGGCCGGCATGGTGGGCCACGGGGATCTTCGGTATCTGCATCGCTGCGTCGAGCTTGCCGAGGAGGCGCTGGCCGGGGGCGACGAGCCGTTCGGTGCCGTCCTCGTTGGCGGCGACGGCACCCTGCTCGCCGAGGAACACAACCGGACCGCCGGCGGCGACAAGACCCAGCACGCTGAGCTAGCGCTGGCGCGCTGGGCGGCCGCGCACCTCACCCCGGCGGAGCGCGAGGCCGCGACCGTGTACACCTCCGGCGAACACTGCCCGATGTGCGCGGCAGCGCACGGCTGGGTCGGGCTCGGCCGGATCGTGTACGTGGCCTCGTCGGCCCAACTCGAAGGGTGGCTCGCCGAGATCGACGCGCCCCCGCCGCCCGTACGCGCGCTGCCGATCCGCGACATCCTTCCCTGGGCCGAAGTGGAAGGCCCGGTGTACAAACTCACCGAGCGCGTCCACGACCTACACCGCCGGTTCTACGCCGCCCGGTAACAGCTCAGCTGGCGACGGTGACCGCCCGTTGGCCGCGACGAGCGAGCGCGCTAGTCGTGGGCGGCCGCGGGGTTCGCGGCATCCGGGTGGAGCGCCTCGCCGAAGAGGAGTTCTGCCTGGTCTGAGCGGAGGGCGACGAACAGGCCGGTGGCCTCGACCAGCACCGTTTCCGGGTCGGCCGCTGTCGTGATGGTGGCGCGGGCGGTCACCTTGCGACCGTCGACGCCCACCACCTCGGCGGCCAGCCGCAACGGCGTCTGCAGCGGCACGGGCGCACGGTACTGCGTGTCGAGCCGCACGGTCATCCCCGGGTGACCGGCGACGCTGGTGGCGTACCCCAGAATCTGGTCGAGGAGAAGCGCGCTGATCCCGCCGTGGGCGTACATCGGCGGCCCTTCGTAGACGAGCCCGAGCGTGCACGTGCCGACGGCGGCCCCGTCGACGACCTCGACGTGCATCGGCGGCGCGATAGCGCTGCCGTCGCCGCACACCGGGTTGTACATCCGCACGCCGCCGAGCAGGTCGTCGGCGCTGGGCAGCTGGCCGCGCGTGCGCTGCTGCTTGCCGACCGGGATGGTGGCCTCGCGCACGAGGGCGGCGGCGCGGCGTAGCTCGTCGGCCGGTGCCTCGGTGGCGGCGGCCTGCTCGACGAGGGTGCGCAGCGCCTCACCCAGCTCCGCGATGGCCGCGCGCCGTTCCTCCATGGAGGCGGTCTCAGGCGGAATCGGGGAAGTGGAGTCGATCGCGTGGTAGCTCCGGCCCATGTCTTAGTTATAACCTGTTCTAATTCTGAGGAGGTGTGATGACCACCACTGTAGAGTACGACGCCGTCGTGGTCGGGGCGGGCGCGGCGGGCATGACCGGCGCCCTGGCCGCGGCCAAACAGGGGTTGCGGACCATCCTCATCGAGAAGGCCGGGAAGTACGGCGGCTCCACCGCCCGCTCCGGCGCGGGCATCTGGGTGCCCAACAACGAGGTGGTGCTCGCCGCCGGCGTGCCCGACACGCCAGCCAAGGCATCGACCTACCTGTCGGCCGTCGTCGGGTCCGGCGCTCCGGCGGCGCGGCAGCGCGCGTACCTCGACAACGGCCCCGCGACCATCTCGTTCCTGCTCAGGAACACGCCGCTGCGGTTCTCCTGGATGGAGAGCTACCCGGACTACTATCCCGAGCTGCCCGGCGGCATGCCGAACGGCCGCTCGATCGAGCCGGCACCGCTCGACGCCAACATCCTCGGCACCGAGTACGCCAACCTCAACCCGCCCTACCTGGCCGTACCCGCGGGCACGGTGGTGCTGGCCGTCGACTACAAGTGGTTGGCGCTGATCGCGCGCCACCCGCGCGGCCTGGCCACCGCCACCGAGATCGTCCGCCGGTACCTGGAGCTCTCGCTGCGGGGCCAGAAGCCGATCACCATGGGGCAGGCGCTGGCCGGTGGGCTGCGCGCCGGCCTGATCGCCGCCGACGTGCCGGTGCTGCTCAACACGGCGCTGACCGACCTGTACACGCAGAACGGGCGGGTCGCGGGCGTCTGGGCAACCACCGCCGACGGCGAGGACCTGCTCATCAAGGCCACCCGAGGGGTGCTCGTCGCCTCGGGTGGGTTCGAGCACAACGAGCGCATGCGCAAGCAGTTCCAGCGCGAGCCGATCGGCGTGGACTGGACGGTCGGCGCCGCCTCGAACACCGGCGACGGCATCGAGGCTGGGGCGCGGGCCGGCGCCGGCCTGGAGCTGATGGACGACGCCTGGTGGGGACCGATGATCCCGCTGCCGGACGGCCCGTACTTCTGCCTGTCCGAACGCACCCTGCCGGGCAACATCTTCGTCAACGCGGCCGGCAACCGGTTCGTCAACGAGGCCGCGCCGTACTCCGACGTCGTGCACATCATGTACGACAAGCACACCGCCCAGGTCCCGCACATCCCGTGCTGGATGGTGACCGACCAGAAGTACCGCAACCGGTACCTGTTCAAGGACGTCTCGCCCGCGCTGCCGTACCCGGACTCGTGGTATTCGAGCGGTGCGCTGCACCGCGACTGGACCATCGAGGGCCTGGCGACCAAGATCGGCGTGCCGCCCGCGGCCCTGCGCGCCACGATCACCCGTTTCAACGGCGCGGCGCGCGCCGGTCGCGACACCGATTTCCGCCGCGGCGACAGCGCCTACGACGCGTACTTCGCCGACCTCACCAACCGGCCCAGTCCTTGCCTGGCGACGCTCGACCTGCCGCCGTACTACGCCTTCAAGATCGTCCCTGGCGACCTGGGCACGAAGGGCGGCATCCGCACCGACGCGCGCGCCCGGGCGCTGCGCCCCGACGGCTCGGTGATCCCCGGCCTCTACGCGGCCGGAAACGCGAGCGGAGCGGTCATGGGGCACAGCTACGCGGGCGCCGGCTCGACGCTCGGTCCGGCGATGACCTTCGGGTACGTCGCCGGCCGTGACCTGGCCCAGAGTTAGAACAAGTTACGGTCGGAACCAAAGCTACGGGAGGTTAGTAATGCCGAAGGTAACCGTTTCAGCGGAGAGCGCCGTCGGGCCGGAACGCGTGTGGGAGCTCGCGACCGACCTGCCCCGGGTCGCGGAGTGGAACACCATGCACGAGGGCTTCACGGGGGAGGTGCCAGCGACGCTCACCGAGGGCGCGGCGTACCGCCAGCGGGTGAAGCTCATGGGGATGCCGGCCGAGATGGCGTGGCGGGTGGCGACCGCCGACGCGCCGGGGCGCCTCGAACTGGCCGGCGACGGCCCGATGGGCGTCAAGGCGGCGAACCGCTTCTTCGTCGAGTCGTCCGGCGATGGTTCCAAGATCACGTACGAGATGGAGTTCAATGGGCCGGCGCTGGCCGGACCGATGGCGGGCATGCTGGAGAAGCAGGCCGGGACCGCCGCTGCGCAGTCCCTGGCCAAGTTCACCGCCCTACTCTGAGGTTTCTTCGGCCCGGGGCGTGGCGAGCAGCAGCCGGGCGGCGAGCTCGAGATGGTTGATGACGTCGTTGGCGGAGGCGCGCCGGGTCACCCAGGCGACCAGGTTCGACAGCCAGACGTCACCGATCACCCGGGCCGTCGCCCGGTCGTCCGCGGAGGGGTCGCCCTCGTGGATGGCGCGCGTGAACATGTCTTCCATCAGCCGCGCCACGGCGTTGACCTCGGTGGCCGCGGAGGGGTCGGCGAACATGAACGCCCGCGTCATCGCCTCGGTCAGCAGCGGATCGCGCTGCATCGAGCGGGTCACCTTGCCGAGCACGAACAGCATCCGGTCGTACGGCGTGTCGCCGGGGATGGGCGCCCGGTTGAGCTTCTCCTGCGAGCGGTCCAGCTCCCGGGCCAGCGCCGAGACCAGCAGGTGGATCTTGGAGGGGAAGTACCGGTACAGCGTGCCGAGCGCCACCTCGGCCCGCTCCGCGACGGCGCGCATCTGCACCGCGTCGTAGCCGCCCTTGGAAGCGAGCTGGAGCGTCGCGTCGAGGATGCGGCGGCGCCGGTCGCGCTGCGCGGCGGAGCCTTGCTCGGCCTCGGCGGCGAGCGTACCCAAAGCGGGATTGCTGGTATTTGTTCTCGGCGCTGCCATGCTTCCTCTCCGGGATCTAGGTGCCTTAAGACTAGCAATGCTGCTGTTACGCGCATGTGTACTGGTCTCAACGTAGTGAAACGTGTTCTAATTTCAGCGTGCCGATCGCCATCACGGAGGAGCAGCGGGCCCTGCGGGAGTCGGTGCGCCGCTGGGCCGCCGACGCGGGCACACTCGCGACCGTCCGGGCGATGGAGGACACCCCAACGGCCTGGGAGCGGCACTGGGCGGGAGTGGCCGGCCTTGGCGTGTTCGCGATCGCGCTGCCCGAGGCGTCGGGCGGGGCGGATGGCACGGCCGCCGACCTGGCCGCCGCCGTCGAAGCCCTCGCGGATGCTCTGGTTCCCGGACCGGTGCTGCCAACGCTGGTCGCGGCACTGGCGCTGGCCGACCACGCCGACACGCCCGCCGCCAAGGAGCTGCTGCCCGCGCTCGCGGCCGGCAAGGCGTCCGTGGCCGTCGGCCTCGTGCCCGGCGCGCCCGTGCTCGGCGCCGGCGCCTCACACGCGCTGCTGCCGCTCGACGGCGGGTGGTATCTGCTCGACGCCCACGTTCGACCGCGCGTGGCCGTGGACTTCTCACGGCCGCTCGGCGCCGTCGACATCGGCGCACCACCCGCCGAGCGCCGCCTGCCGCTCACGGCCGCGCGGGTCAAGGACATCGCGGCGCTGCTCGCCGCCGTCGAGTCCACCGCCGTCGCCAGCTGGGCAACGCGCACGGCCACCGGGTACGCCAAGGTGCGCCATCAGTTCGGCCAGCCGATCGGCGCGTTCCAAGCGGTACAGCACATGTGCGCCGAGATGCTCTGCCGCACCGAGCAGGCCACCGCGCTCGTGTGGGACGCGGCACGGGCGTTCGACGAGGCGCCGGAGGAGTTTCCGCTCGCGGTGGCCGCCGCGGCGGCGGTCGCGCTGGACGCGGGCGTCGACAACGCCAAGGACTGCGTACAGGTGCTCGGCGGCATCGGCTTCACCTGGGAGCACGACGCCCACCTGTACCTGCGCCGGGCGGTGGGGCTGCGCCAGCTCCTCGGCGGCGGCGCGGTCTGGCGCGCGCGGACGGCCGAGCTGGCAGTGGCGGGCGCCCGGCGCACCCTGTCCATAGGAGACAGAGCCGCCCCACCGCAGATGTGCGCCCGGGTCGCCGAGATCGCCGCGCTGCCGGCGGAGTTGCAGCGGTCGGCGCTCGCCGAAGCCGGATACATCGCTCCACAGTGGCCGGCGCCGTACGGGCTCGGTGCCGGGCCGGTCGAGCAGCTCGCCCTGGACGCCGAGCTCGACCGCGCCGGGGTGACCCGCCCCGACCTCGCCATCGCCGGCTGGGCGGTGCCCACGATCCTCCGCCACGGCACCGGCGCCCAGCGCGAGCGCTTCGCGGGCCCGTCGCTGCGCGGCGAGATCACCTGGTGCCAGCTCTTCAGCGAGCCCGAGGCCGGCTCAGACCTCGCCTCGCTACGCACCCGCGCCGAGGCGGCACCGGGCGGCTGGCGCCTCACCGGCCAGAAGGTGTGGACCTCACTGGCGGCCGACGCCGACTGGGGCATCTGCCTGGCGCGCACCGACCCCGACGCGCCCAAACACAAGGGGCTCACGTATTTTCTCGTGCCGATGCGCTCGCCGGGCGTCGAGGTGCGGCCGCTGCGCGAGCTGACCGGGCGCGCGGTCTTCAACGAGGTCTTCCTCGACGGGGTGTTCGTGCCCGACGACTGTGTCGTGGGCCAGCCCGGCGAAGGGTGGCGGCTGGCGCGCGGCACGCTCGCGTACGAGCGGGTGGCGATGGCGCGCGGGTCGTCGTTCGGCGAAGGCGTGGAGCGGCTGGTCGCGACCGGCGCCCCGGCGGAGCTGCTCGGCGGTCTCGTGGCCGGCGGCCTCGCGGTGTCCCTTCTGGACGTGCGCGCCGCGCTGCGCCGCCTCGACGGCCAGCCCAGCGGCCCGGAGTCGGCCGTGGCGAAGCTGGTCGGCGTGGCGCACCGGCAGGCGGTCGCCGAGGCCGCGCTGGTGTGCCTCGGCGAAGACGGCGCCGCGGCCGACGGCGACAGCGCCGAGGTGGTGCACGAGTTCCTGCTGAGCCGGTGCCTGAGCATCGCCGGCGGCACCACACAGATCCTGCTGTCCGTCGTGGCCGAGCGGGTGCTCGGTTTGCCCCGAGGGCCGGGCGAGCGGAGCGAGCGCCAACGAGCGCGGGAGGGTCGCTGATGGATTTCGCGCCCGACGAGACGCAGGAGGCCGTGGTGCGGCTCGCCGCCGAGGTGCTCGACGGCACCGGCGACGACCCTCCCGAGCGGATGTGGAAGGCGCTCGCCCAGGCCGGCCTGCTGGCCCTCGCGGTGCCGCCGGAGTCGGGCGGGGCGGGTCTGGGTGTACTGGAAACGTGCCTGACGCTCGCGGAGGTCGGCCGGCGGGCGGTGCCGGTGCCCGCGCTCGCCCTTGCCCTGGGTGTGTTGCCGGCGGCACGCGCGACCGACGCGACGCAGCGGGCGGCGCTGCTGTCCGGAGTCGCGGCCGGTGACGCGCTGCTGACCGCCGCCCTGCGCGAGCCCGGCGACCCGATGCCCGCGAACCCGCGCACGGTGGCGACTCCGGCCGTGACCGGCGTGAAGGTGGGCGTCCCGCACGCCGAGCAGGCCCGCCGCATCCTGGTGCCGGTCTGCACCGAGGGCGGTACGGCGGTGGCCATCGTGGACCCGACCGCTCCCGGCGTGACGCTGCACCGCACCCCCAGCTCGACCGGCGACCCGGAGTACACCGTGCGGCTCGACGGGGTGGCCGCCGAGCCGCTGTCCGGCGTGACGGTGGCGGAGGTGTACCGGTGCGCGCTGGCCGTCACCTGTGCGACGGGAGCGGGTGTCCTCGCCGGGGCGCTGGCGCGCACGTCGACGTACGTGGGTGCGCGTGAACAGTTCGGCAAGCCGCTGGCCGCGTTCCAGGCTGTGGCGCAGCAGGTCGCCGACGTGTACGTGGCCGCACGCACCACGCATCTGGCGGCGCTCGCGGCGGCGTGGCGCCTCGCCACGGGCCGCCCTGCCGACACCGACCTGAGCATCGCCGCGTACTGGCTCGCCAGTCAGGGACCACCGGCCATGCGCACCTGCCACCACCTGCACGGCGGCGTCGGGCTCGACGTGAGCTACCCGTTGCACCGCTACTCCGCGCTGGTGACCGACCTGGTGCGGCTCATCGGCGGCGCGCGGTACCGCCTGGGGGAGGTGCCGTGTTCGTCGACCTGACCGAGGCGCAGTACGCGCTGCGCGCCGAGCTGCGGGCGTACTTCTCCGGCCTCATGAGTCCTGACGAGCGGGCGGCGCTGCTGCGCGAGCGGCAGGGCCCGGTGCTCCGCGCGGTGGTGCGGCGGATGGGCCGGGACGGCTGGCTGGGCGTGGGCTGGCCGGTGGAGTACGGCGGGCGCGGCTTCGGGCCGGTGGAGCAGCAGATCTTCGTCGACGAGGCGGTGCGGGCCGACGTACCGCTGCCCTCGGTGACGCTCCAGACAGTCGGGCCGACCCTGCTGACCCACGGCACAGCTGAGCAGAAGGCGTTCTTCCTGTCCCGCATCCTGGCCGGCGACATCCACTTCGCCATCGGGTACACCGAGCCGGGCGCCGGCACCGACCTGGCGTCGCTGCGCACCCGGGCCGTGCGGCAGGGCGACGAGTACGTCGTGAATGGACAGAAGACGTTCACCACGGGCGGGCACGACGCCGACTACGTCTGGCTGGCGTGCCGCACCGACCCGGACGCGCCCAAGCACAAGGGCATCTCGATCCTGATCGTCGACACCAGCGACCCCGGGTACTCGTGGACGCCCATCATCACGGCCGACGGCGCGCACCACATCAACGCCACGTACTACAGCGACGTGCGGGTGCCGGTCGAGATGCGGGTGGGCGCCGAGAACGCCGGCTGGCGCCTCATCACCACCCAGCTCAACCACGAGCGGGTGATGCTCGGGCCGGCCGGGCGGCTGGGCGCGCTCTATGACCGGGTACGGGACTGGGCGGCGGCGCGCTCCCTCGTGGACGAGCCGGACGTGCGGCACGCGCTGAGCCGCGCGCACGCCACGCTGCGCGTCAACGAGCTACTCAACTGGCAGGTGGCGGCCGTCGACCCGGTGCGGGTGGCGGACGCCTCGGCGACCAAGGTGTTCGCGTCCGAGAGCCTGCAACGGCTCGGGGAGGAGCTGACGGAGGTGGTCGGCAGGTACGGCGACCCGGCCGACGAGGAAACCGGGCGGCTCCTGTCCTGGTTGGACGTCCAGGCCAAGCGCAACCTGGTGCTGACGTTCGGCGGCGGGGCCAACGAGATCCAGCGGGAGCTGATCGCGACGGCCGGCCTGTCGTTGCCTCGGGTGCCGCGATGAGCGGGGACATCCTCGATGAGGTCAAGCGCATCATCGCGGCCGGCGAAAGCCCACCGCGGGTCGCCCGCGACCCGGTCAACATGCCGATGGTGCGCAACTGGCTGGAGGCGATGGGCGACGAAAACCCGGTGTACGAGCGCGACGGGGTCGCGCCGCCCGCGATGACGCAGGTGTGGACGATGCGTGGCCTGCGCCCGGCTCCCGACCCGCACGACCCGCTCGCCGCGATGTCGGCGGCCCTGGACGCGGCCGGCTTCACCTCCGTGGTGGCCACCAACTGCGAGCAGACGTACCACCGGTACCTGCGCGAGGGGGAGCGGGTGGCGGTGCGCGGCAGGCTCGTCGACGTCACCGGGCCCAAGCGGACCGCGCTCGGGGAGGGCTGGTTCGTCACCACCGAGAGCACCTGGTACGTCGGCGCCGAACCGGTCGCCACCATGCTCTTCCGGGTGCTCAAGTACAAGCCGGCGCCGCAGGCCGTGCTGCGCCCCGTGGTGAGCCCCGACACCGAGTACTTCTGGGCCGGCACGGTCAAGGGAGAACTGCGGATCTGGCGGTGCGAGGAGTGCGCCGCGCTGCGGCACCCGCCCGGCCCGTCCTGCCCGCGCTGCGGCGCCATGCAACCCGGGTACGTGATCGCGGCCGGCACCGGCACCGTGTACAGCTACGTCGTGCACCACCACCCGGCGGTGCCGGGCCGCGAGGCACCGTTCGTCGTCGCGCTGGTCGAGCTGCCGGAAGGGGTACGCGTGGTGGGTGAACTGCTGGACTGCGATCCGGCCGAGGTGCGGGTCGGCGCGCCGGTGCGGGTCGACTTCGTGCGCGTCGACGCGTCGCTGGCGCTGCCCGCGTGGCGGCTCTCGTGAGCGCCGCCGGCACCGCCCTTCCCGAGTGGGCCGTCGAGATCACGCCGACGCTCGTTGTCAGCACCGCCATCGCGACCCGGGATTTTCAGGACGTCCACCACGACCGCGACCGGTCGGTGCGGCGCGGTGGCAAGGACATCTTCCTCAACATCCTCACCACCACCGGGCTCGTGCAGCGGTACGTCACCGACTGGGCCGGACCGGAGGCGGTGGTGGGCCGGATCGCCATCCGGCTGGGCGTGCCCTGCTACCCGTACGAGACGCTGACCTTCACGGGGCGAGTGGCGGAGGTCGCCGGCGGCGAGTGCGTGGTCGACGTGGCCGGGCGCAACAGCGTCGGCGCCCACGTCACCGGCACGGTGAGGGTGCGTCTGCCATGAGTGCTGTGCTAGCCGGCGCTCTCCTCCGCTTGGTGGCGGCTGCGGGAGGCGGCGCATGACCGCCATCGTGGGGATCGGCGCGACCGAGTTCAGCAAGGACTCCGGGCGCAGCGAGCTGAAGCTGGCCGTCGAGGCGGTCCGGGCCGCGCTCGCCGACGCCGGGCTGGCACCGTCCGATGTCGACGGCCTGGTGACGTTCACGATGGACACCAGCACCGAGATCGCCGTGGCCCGCGAGCTGGGCGTGCCGGAGCTGACGTTCTTCGGCCAGGTCGGGTACGGCGGCGGCGCGGCCTGCGGGGTCGTGCAGCAGGCGGTGCTGGCCGTCGACGCCGGGCTCGCCGAGGTCGTCGTCTGCTACCGGGCGCTAAACGAGCGCTCCGGCCGCCGGTTCGGCCAGGTGTCGCACGCCCTGGCCGGTGCGCCCACGTCGTCCGGTGTGGACGCCGGCTGGCACTACCCGATGGGCCTCGCCACGCCCGCCGCGATGGTGGCGATGGTGGCACAGCGCTACCTGCACGAGTACGGCGGGTCCACTGAGGATTTCGGCCGGGTGGCCGTCGCGAGCCGCCGGCACGCCGCCACCAACCCGCACGCCTGGTTCTACGAGCGCCCCATCACCCTCGCCGACCACCAGGCCTCCCGCTGGATCGCCGAGCCGCTTCGGCTGCTCGACTGCTGCCAGGAGAGCGACGGCGCGGTCGCGCTCGTGGTGACCCGGCTGGACCGCGCCCGCGACCTGCCCCAGCCGCCCGCTGTCATCCGGGCGACCGCCCAGGGCAGCGGCCCCGACCAGTACGTGATGACCAGCTACTACCGCGACGACCTCGCCGGCCTGCCGGAGATGGGCGTCGTGGCCCGGCAGCTGTGGCGGCGCTCCGGATACACGCCGGACGACGTGCGGGTGGCCGTGCTCTACGACCACTTCACGCCGTACGTGCTGATGCAGCTGGAAGAGTTGGGCTTCTGCCCGCGCGGCGAGGCCCGGCACTTCCTCGCGGGCGGCGGCATCGAGCCGGGCGGGCGGCTGGTCCTCAACCCGCACGGGGGCCAGCTCGGCGAGGCGTACATCCACGGCGTCAACGGCATCGCCGAGGCGGTACGCCAGGTGCGCGGCACCGCCGCCAACCAGGTCCCCAACCCGGGCCCGATCCTGGTGACCGCCGGCACCGGCGTCCCGACGAGCGCCCTGATCGTCGCCCCCCTCTGACTGAGTTTTGGGCTGCCGCGGCGTCCGCCGTGGACCAGACCGTCGCTCCCGCAGCCTCACCCTGCGCGGTCCACAATCGACCCAGCGCGCGGCGCCCGAGATGGATGCGGTCCCGACGTGCTTTGCTCTGCTTCCGCGGAGGAAACACCTGGCGTCTGCTTTGCGGACGCGGACTGTTTCCTATACGGAAGCAGAGCAAAGCTTATTCGCGGCAGCACCTGCCACCCCACCGACCTTGGCTTCCGGCCCTGCGGGCCGGGTGGGTTGTGGGACCGCGGCGGGTGAGGCCGCGGGAGCGACGGCTGCTGTCGGTCGACGTCGTCACCGCGGGCGGCGAGTTCGTCAAGGCGAGCGAAGGTGAGAACGCGGACCTGTTCTGGGGCGCGCGCGGCGGCGGCGGAAACTTCGGCGTCGTCACCGAGTTCGAGTTCCGGCTCAACCCGCTCGGCCCGACGGTCCTGGCCGGGTCGATCTTCTGGCCGATGGCCGAATCGCCGAGGCTGCTGCGGTTCTACCGGGAGTTGGTCGCTGAGGCGCCCCGCTACCCGCTGACGGTCAGCAGGGCGTCGGAGAGGGCCGGGGCGTCGTCGCGGTCGACCACCGTCGCGGTCACGGCGTATCCGCCGTCGGCGCGCCAGATCCGCACGCGCAGCGTCTCGCCGGGGAAGACCACGCCCGCGAAGCGGGCACTGTATCCGGTCACCGTGGACGGATCGCCGTCCAGCATCGCGTCCACGACCGCCTTGCACACCATGCCGTACGTGCAAAGGCCGTGCAGGATGGGGCGCGGGAACCCGGCCAGCGCGGCGAAGTCCGGGTCGGCGTGCAAGGGATTGCGGTCGCCGAGCAGCCGGTACAGCATGGGCTGCTCCAGCCAGGTGTGGCACAGCACCTCGGCGTCCGGCGCCCGCTCCGGCACCGCCACGGTCGTCTTCGGCCCGCGGTCACCGCCGAAGCCGCCCTCACCGCGTAGGAAGACGCTCCTGCGGATGGTGTAGTACGGCGTGCCGATCTCGAGCACCACGATGGCCGCGCTGCCCTTGTCGTACACGTCCGCGATCCGTGACCAGGCCTTAGCGTCACCGGCGACGGGCAGCGGGCGGTGGATGACCAGCTCCTCCCGCCCGTGCAGGGCGCTGGCGAGGCTCACGTCGACCCCGGGCATGTCGAGCGCGGGTGGCGCGGTGTCGCGCAGCGTACTGGCCACCACCGCGAACGTCGGCAGCACCCGCAGGTCCCGCTCGTACACATAGGACATCTCGTCGGCGCGGGCGCCCAGCGCCAGGTGGTACAGCAGCACGTCGGTGGTGGTCCAGGACAGGTCGCGGCCAGGCATTTCGGCGCCGATCGCGACGGCGGGGTCGATGGGCATCACGCCTCCTTGGCGGCGTCGAGGGCGGCCAGGTAGCCGAACGTCATCGCCGGTCCGATGGTCGCCCCGGCGCCCGCATAGCTGTGGCCCATCACCGAGGCACTGGCGTTGCCGGCGGCGTACAGGCCCGGGATCGTCGAGCCGTCCGGGCGCAGGACGCGGGCGCGTTCGTCGGTGCGCAGCCCGCCCTTGGTGCCCAGGTCGCCGGGGACGATCCGGAACGCGTGGAACGGCGGCCTCCGCAGCGGCGCGAGGCACGGGTTGGGGTGGTTGCGCGGGTCGCCGTAGTACCGGTCGTAAGCGGAGTCGCCGCGGCCGAAGTCGAGGTCGCGGCCGAGTGCGGCGAACCCGTTGAACCGCTCGACGGTGTCGCGCAACGCGTCCGCCGGTACGCCGATCTTGGCGGCCAGGCCGTCCAGGTTGGAGGCGCGGTGCGCCACCCCCGCCTCGTACCAGCGGCGGGGGAGCGGTGCGCGCGGTCCGCGCCCGGCGAAGAGGTACCGGTCGCGGTAGGTCTGGTCGGCGACGAGCCACGCGGGCACGCTCCCGGTGTCGTACATGGCGTGCACGGCGTCCACATAGGGCGCGGCCTCGTTGACGAACCGCTCCCCCCGCTCGTTCACGATCAGGCAGCCGGGCAGGCTCCGCTCGGCCAGGCAGAAGTACGGGCCGTTCGGCAGCGGTATCGACGGGCCCCACCACGCGTCGTCCATGAGGTCCAGCGCGGCGCCCAGCCGCTCACCGGCCGCGATCCCGTCGCCGGTGTTGCCGGGCGCGCCGACCGTCCACTGCGCACCGATCGGTGCCCGTTGGTGCCGCTGGCGCATGGCCTCGTTGCGCTCGAAGCCGCCAGAGGCGATCAGGACACCCCGGCGGGCTCCGATGAGACGGCCATCGGCTGTCCGTACGCCGGTCACCCGGCCGTCCACGACGTGCAGGTCGGCCATCGGGGTGTCCAGCCACACCGGAACGCCGGCCCGCCGCAGCCCCGCGCGCAGGCCGGCGGCGAGCGCCTGGCCCATGCCGATCCGGCGCCGCTTGAGCGCTCGCGACACGGCCGCCCGCGCGCCGAGCCGCACCGCGGTCAGCGCCGCCCGCCAGTGCCGCGCGCCCAGCGACAGCCACCGGTAGTCGACCGCGGTCACGACCATGCCCTCCGGCACCGGCAGGTACGGCGGCGCGAGGGCGTCGAGGTCGCTCCCCAGCACCCGCCCGTCGAGCGGCACCGGCTCGATCGTGCGCCCCTGTGGTAACCCGCCCGGCGCCTCCGGGTAGTAGTCGGCGTACCCGGGCACCCACGAGAACCGCAGCGGCGAGTGCGCCGCGACGAACGCCAGCGCCGCCGGCCCGTGCTCGATCAGCGCCCGCTGCCGCGCCTGCGGCACCTCGGGCCCGGCCACGTGCGCCAGGTACGTGAGCGCCCGCTCCTCGCTGTCGGGCACGCCCGCGCGGCGCAGCACGTCGTTACCCGGTAGCCAAACACCGCCGCCCGACCGTGCCGTGGAGCCGCCGAAGGCGCTCGCCTTCTCCAGGACGACCGTGGTGAGCCCGTGATGCGCGGCGGTCAGCGCTGCCGTCATGCCCGCCGCGCCACTTCCCACTACTACGAGGTCGAAGTGTTCCACTAGAACAGGTTATAGTTCTGCGGGGGCGATGCCTAGGAGGTGACCGTGGCCTGGGACGAGTACGCCGACGTGGTCGTCGTCGGCTTCGGCGCCGCTGGCGCCTGCGCCGCCATCGAGGCGGCCGAGGCGGGCGCGAGCGTGGTGGCGCTCGACCGGTTCGGTGGCGGCGGCGCGACCGCGCTCTCCGGCGGCGTCGTGTATGCGGGCGGTGGCACAGCCCAGCAGCGCACTGCCGGCATCGAGGACACTCCGGAGGCCATGTTCGCGTACCTGAGCCGCGAGGTGGGTGACGCCGTCTCGCCCGGGACGCTGCAGCGGTTCTGCGAGAGCAGCGCCAGCGCGCTGGCGTGGCTGGAGGAGCGCGGCGTCCCGTTCGAGGCCAGCCTCTGCCCCTACAAGACGTCATATCCCGATAACAGGTTCTATCTTTACTACTCGGGGAGCGAGCTGTCGTTCGCTGGCACCGCCACACCCGCGCCGCGCGGCCACCGCGCCGTCGGCAAGGGCACGTCCGGCGCGGTGTTGCACGCCCGGCTGGCTGCCGCCGCCCAGGAGCGCCGGGTACGCGTGCGCACCCGGACCACGGCGCACCGGCTGGTCGCCAGCGACGGTGGCAGGATCGTCGGCGTCGAGGCCACCACGCTGCGCGACGCTCCCGGCTGGGTGCGGTTCGCGCACGGCACGCTGCACCGCTGGTCCGTCAAGCCCGGCCTGTACATGCCCGCTCTCGGGCGCGCGCTGCACCGTCCGGTCGGCTGGTTGGAGCGCCGCTACGGCCGTCCACTGCGGATCGCCGCCCGGCGTGGCGTGGTGCTGGCGGCGGGTGGCTTCGTACACAACCGACGGATGGTCGCCGAGCACGCGCCCGCGTACCGGGGCGGGCTGCGCCTCGGCACGCCCGCCGACGACGGCAGCGGCATCCGGCTCGGCACCGAGGTCGGCGCCGGCACCGGGCACCTCGACCGGATGTCGCTGTGGCGCTTCCTGACGCCCCCCGCCGCGCTCGTGCACGGCGTGCTCGTCGACCGGGCCGGCCAGCGGGTGTGCGACGAGTCCCGGTACGGAGCCGCGATCGGCGACGCCGTACTGCGCTGCGACCAGCGGCGAGCGTGGCTGCTGGTCGACGCCGACGTGCTCGCCGAGGCGCGCCGGCAGGTGCGCGAGCAGACGCTGTGGTTCCAGTGGCTGCAGGCCCGCTGGGTGCTCACCGTCGACCGGGTCAGCGGGCCGACGCTCGCGGCGGTCGCGGCGAAGGCCCGCGTCGACCCGGCCGGGCTCGCGGCGACCGTCAAGGCGTACAACGCCGCCGCCGAGGCGGGCGAGCCCGACCCGGCCGGCAAGCCGGCCGACCTCGTCCGGCCGCTCGCGCGGCCGCCCTACTCGCTGATCGACTGCTCGGTCAGGCCGCGGCTGGGTCAGCCCGCGCCGATGCTCACCCTGGGCGGGCTGCTGGTCGACGAGCAGACCGGCCTGGTACGCCGGCCCGGCGGCGACACGATCCCCGGGCTGTACGCCGCCGGCCGCACCGCCGTGGGCGTCTGCTCGAACTCGTACGTGAGCGGCCTGTCACTGGCCGACTGCGTGTTCTCCGGCCGGCGCGCTGGTCGGCACGCCGGCTCTGAAGAGGGGGCACCGTGCTGACCGAGCTAGAACTGTCCACACTCGCCGACCGGCTCCTCGTCGCCGAGCGCGACCGGGCGCCGATCCCGCCGCTCGTCGAGTCGCACCCCGAGCTCGCCGCCGCCGACGCGTACGAGATCCAGCTCCACAACATCCGGCGGCGCACCGCGGCCGTGGTGGGCCACAAGGTGGGGCTCTCGTCGCGCGCGATGCAGCAGATGATGGGCGTCGACGAGCCCGACTACGGCCACCTGCTCGCCGACATGCGGCTGTCGGAGACCATCCCGGTCGACGTGACCCGGTACTGCTACCCCCGCGTGGAGATCGAGGTGGCGTTCCTGCTGGGCGCCGACCTGCCGGGCGAAGACTGCACCGAAGCCGACGTGGTCGCCGCCACCGAGGCGTACGCCCCGTCGATCGAGCTGATCGACAGCCGCATCCTCGACTGGCGGATCAGCCTGGCTGACACCATCGCCGACAACGCGTCGTCGGCGGGGTTCGTGGTCGGCGCCGCCCGAGTGCCACCGTCCGATGTGGACGTCCGCTTCATCGACGCCGTGCTGTACCGGGGCACCGAGGTCGTCGCGCAGGGCCGCTCCGACGCGGTACTGGGCAACCCGGTGACCGCCGTGGCCTGGCTCGCGCGCACCGTGGCTCGTTTCGGCGTACGGCTGCGGGCCGGCCACCTGATCCTGCCAGGGGCGTGCGCCCGCGCGGTCGATACCCGCCCGGGCGACGAGTTCCGCGCGTCGTTCACGGGCCTGGGTGACGTCTCGTTGTCGTTCGTGGGAGGGTAACCGTGCCAAAGGCGACCGCCGCCATCGTCGGGTCGGGCAACATCGGCACCGACCTGCTCTTCAAACTGCTCCGCTCCGACCTGGTGGAGCCGCACTGGATGGTCGGCATCGACCCGGCGAGCCCAGGGCTGCGCCGGGCCGCCGAGCTGGGCCTGTCGACTACGGTGGACGGCGTCGACTGGCTGCTGGCTCAGGATCCGCTGCCCGATCTGGTCTTCGAGGCCACGTCCGCCGCGGTCCACAGTGCCAACGCACCCCGGTACGCGGCGGCCGGCATCCGGGCGATCGACCTGACCCCGGCGGCCGTCGGCCCGTACGTGGTGCCGCACGTCAACCTCGACGCCCACCTCGACGCGCCCAACCTCAACCTCATCACCTGCGGCGGCCAGGCCACCATCCCCATGGTGTACGCGGTTTCGCGGGTCACGCCGGTCAGCTACGCCGAAATCGTGGCCACCGTCGCGTCGAGGTCGGCTGGCCCGGGCACCCGTGCCAATATCGACGAATTCACCCGCACCACCAGTCGCGGGCTGGAGGTGGTCGGCGGCGCCGCGCGCGGCAAGGCCATCATCGTGCTCAACCCCGCCGACCCGCCCATGGTCATGCGCGACACCATCTTCTGCGCCATCGACCCGGAAGCCGACACCGACGCGGTGGCCGCTTCGATCGCGGCGATGGCCGCCGACGTGGCCCGCTACGTGCCCGGGTACCGGCTGCTGAACGAGCCGCAGTTCGACCCGAGCGGCTCACACACGAGGGTCGCCATCTTCGTCGAGATCGCCGGTGCGGGGGACTTCCTGCCCGCGTACGCCGGAAACCTCGACATCATGACCGCCGCCGCCACCCGGGTCGGCGAGGAACTGGCCCGATCCGCCAAGGAGTCTCATGCTGCCGCGCCGCTTCTCCGACGTCCTTGACCTGCGCATCACCGACTCGTCCCTGCGCGACGGCTCGCACGCCAAGCGGCACCAGTTCACCGCCGCGGAGGTGGCCGCCGTCGTCGGCGCCCTCGACGCCGCCGGAGTACCGGTCATCGAGGTGACCCACGGCGACGGGCTCGGCGGCTCCTCGTTCACGTACGGATTCAGCCGCACCCCGGAGCAGGAGCTGATCTCGGTAGCCGTGGAGACCGCGCGACACGCCAAGATCGCGTTTCTCATGCTGCCCGGCGTCGGCGTCAAGGACGACATCCTCGCGTCCGCCGGCAACGGCGCCACCGTCTGCCGGATAGCCACCCACTGCACCGAAGCCGACATCGCCGCGCAGCACTTCGGCCTCGCCCGCGAGCGAGGCCTTTCGACCGTCGGGTTCCTGATGATGGCGCACTCGCTGCCACCCGAAGACCTCGCCAAGCAAGCCCGCGTCATGGCCGACGCCGGCTGCCAGTGCGTGTATGTCGTCGACTCCGCCGGCGCGCTCGTGCTCGACCAGGTCAGCGACCGGGTCGCCGCCCTCGTCGCCGAGCTCGGCGACGACGCGCAGGTCGGCTTCCACGGCCACGAAAACCTCGGCCTCGGCGTGGCTAACTCGGTGCTGGCCGCCCGCGCCGGCGCCACCCAGATCGACGGCAGCACCCGCCGGTTCGGCGCGGGCGCAGGCAACACGCCGGTCGAGGCGTTCGTCGGGGTGTGCGACAAGCTGGGCATCACCACCGGCGTCGACTTCTTCGCCATCGTCGACGCGGCGGAGGACGTGGTGCGGCCCGCGATGCCCGAGGAGTGCCGGCTCGACCGCATGGCACTGGTGATGGGATACGCGGGCGTGTATTCCAGCTTCCTCAAGCACGCGTACACGTTGGCCGAACGCTACGGCGTCTCCGGCGCCGAGATCCTGGTGGAGGCCGGCGCGCGCCGCCTGGTGGGCGGCCAGGAGGACCAGCTCATCGACATCGCGCTGACCCTGTCGTCCCGCAAGGGTCAGGAGTAGGTGACACGGACGGTCGCGGTCCGCGGTATCGCCTGGCAGGCGAGCGTGTACCCCTCGGCGAAGTCCTCGTCTTCCAGGATCTCGTTGTGCACCAGCTCGACCTCCCCCTCCAGCACCCGGCACGCGCAGGCGCCGCACGTGCCCTGCCGGCACGAGTAGGGCGGGTTGAGCCCGGCCGAGATGAGCAGGTCGAGCAGTCGCGTGTTGGCCGCCCACGGCAACCGGTGGACCTGCCCGTCGAGGTGCACCTCCGCGGTCGCGGCGGCGGCACCGTTCAAGGCGGGCACGGCCTCGCCCGCGTCGGACGCCTCCGGTGCCGGGTCGTCCGCCTCGGCGGTCGCCGGGGTCAGCGCGGAGTGGAAGCGTTCGATGTGGACGCGGGTCTCGGGGACGCCGAGCTGGCCCAGTGCCTTGCGGGCCACCGCTACGAACGGCTCGGGCCCGCACACGTACGCGTCCCGGTCCGCGTAGGAAGCCAGCAGCGGCGCGAGCTTCCCCGCGTCGGGCGGCCCTTGGGCGTTGTCGAACCAGTGCGCCACCCGCAGCCGCGAAGGGTGCCGCTCCTCCAACGCCCGCAGCTCGGCCGCGAAGATGACGGAAGCGGGATCGCGGTTGGCGTACACCAGAGTGAGGTGGCCTGATCCGAGAGCCAGTGCCGACTTGATGATCGACATGACCGGGGTGATGCCGCTGCCACCCGCGAGCAGCAGCAGGTCGCCGTCGAGCGAGCCGGGCGTGAACGCGCCGGACGGCGGCAGCAGCTCCAGCACCGCGCCGGCCCGCACGTGGTCGCAGATCCAGTTGGAGGCGCGCCCGTCCGGCACCCGCTTGACCGTGATCTTCAGGTGGTCGTCGGTGTGCGGGGAGCTGGACAGAGAGTAGCAGCGCGCCACGGCCCCTCCGGCCGCGCCGGGCACCCGGATCGTCAGGTACTGCCCCGGCCGGTACGCGAACTCGGCGGCCAGCTCCGGTGGCACGGCCAGCACGAGCGAGCAGGCGTCGGGCGTCTCCTCGACGATGTCGGCGACCGGCAGCCGGCGGTACCGGATCATCCTGCCCTCAGCTCGCCGCAGCGGGCCGCGCGCTCGATGCTGTCGCGGAGCTTGACGCAGGTGGCGACGAGAGCGTTGGGCTGTCCACCGGTGAACTCCGCGCATTCCGAAACGGCCGCCCGCGTCCACTGCACGCTGGTCTGCATGGCGCTGGCCTTCTTCACCCGCACGCGCGCGCCACAGTGCTCGCACGCCAGCGGCGCCAGCCCGCCTTCGAGATAGAAGTCGGCGGTCACGTCTCGGCCGCCGCGCGCCGTGCGAGGTTGTCCGCCACCTCGACCTCCCACGCCTGTATCGCCCGCGTCGTGTCCACTTCGAACTCGTACCGGGCGACCATGTCGTCGGTCACGTCCTCGACGTCCACATAGAACTGTTCGTACCAGCGCCGGAGTTGGTACACCGGCCCGTCTTCGGCGCAGAGCAGCGGGTTGTCGATGCGGCTCTTGTGCTTCCAGATCTCCACGTCCTGCAGGAAGCCGACGCCAACGCTCTTGGCGAACTTTCCGGCGACCTTCTCCGCCTGGACGGTGGTGAGGCCGGGCAGCCGCTTGACGATGACGCCCCACTGGAGCACGAACGACGTCGGCGTGACGGGGTAGTGGCAGTTGATGAGGATCGACTCCACGACGATGCCGTGGTAGTTGTGGAAGAGCTTGTCGATCATGTACGAGGGCCCGTAGTACGCGGCCTCCGAGCGCAGCGTGGTCTCGGAGTCGCCGGCGTAGTTGGAACCGTTCGTCACGTCGGGACGGCCGCGCGTCTCCAGGTACTGCGCTGCCACGTGCCCCTCCATGACGTTCTTGAAGTACGTCGGGAAGGCGAAGTGGATGTAGAAGAAGTGCGCCATGTCGACGACGTTGTCGATGACCTCGCGGCAGTTCGCGCCCTCGATGCGCACCGAGTCCCACGTCCACTGGCTCCACTCGTCGGAGAACGCGCCCTCGATCCGGGGGATCGTGACGTCCTCGGGCGGCTTGGCGCCCTGCGGGTCGTTCCAGACGAAGAGCTGGCGGTTCTCCTCCAGCGTCGGCCAGGACCGGGTACGGGCGCGTGGCGGCACGCGGTGCGCGTACGGCACGCCGGCGCACCTGCCGTCGCCGCCCCACCGCCAGTCGTGGAAGGGGCACGCGACCGCGTCACCCTTCACGGTGCCCATGGTGAGGTCGCCGCCCATGTGCCGGCAGTACGCGTCGAGCACGTGCAGCTTGCCCGCGGAGTCGGCGAACACGACCAGCTTGGTGCCGAACGCCTCGATGGCGTGCGGGGCACCGTCGCGGAAGGTGTCGGCGAGCCCGAGGCAGTGCCAACCCCGGGCGAACCGCGTGGGCGGCTCGCCGGCATCGATGGACCGTACGGCGTCCCCGTCGTTCATCAGCCCCTCCACATGCCCGTTCATCGATCTGAAACACGTTATACAGTGCGCTAAACTTCGCTCGTACGCGGTGGCCAGACAAATCTAGAACGTGTTCTACTATAGTGGCTGGCGATCCAGCCGGCCAGCAAGGGGGCAGAACATGATCGAAGTCCTCGATGGGGTGAGAGACCTCCTTCCCGCGCTGCGCGAACGCGCGCAGGAAGCCGAAGACCGCCGGGCGCTGCCCGCCGAAACCGTCAAGTCCCTGGCGGAGATCGGGTTCTTCCGCCTGCTACAGCCCGCCCGGTGGGGTGGCTTCGAGGCCGACCCGCTCACGTTCCTCACGGCGGTGCGGCTGCTGGGCAGCGCCTGCGGCTCCACCGGCTGGGTCGGCTCGGTGATCGGCGTACACAACTGGCAGCTCGGACTCTTTCCCGACCAGGCGCAGCAGGACGTCTGGGGCGACGATCCCGGCACCCGGATGTCGTCGTCGTACGCGCCCACCGGCAAGGTCACCGTCGTCGACGGCGGCTACCGGCTCAGCGGGCGATGGAGCTTCTCGTCCGGCTGCGACCACGCCACGTGGGTGCTGCTCGGCGGCATCGCGCCCGGCGACCCGGCGGACTTCCGCACGTTCCTCGTGCCCCGCGGTGACTACACCATCGACGACGTGTGGAACACGGTCGGCCTGCGCGGCACCGGCAGCAACGACATCGTCGTCGAAGACGCGTTCGTGCCGGCTTACCGGTCGCTCAGTTTCAGCGACACCGCCCGTTGCAGGTGCCCCGGCCAGGAGCTGAATCCCGCGCCGCTGTACCGCATCCCGTACGGCTCGATCTTCTCGTACGCCATCACCACGCCCATCATCGGCATGGCCACCGGCGCCTACGACGCGCACGTCGACTACCTGCGCGAGCGGGTCCGCGCGTCCTACGTCGGGGTCCGGGCCGCGGAGGACCCGCACGCTCAGGTTCGGGTGGCCGAGGCCGCGGGCGACCTCGACAACGCCTGGCTGGCACTCGAAAACAACATGCGCGAGTTGATGGCGCTCGCCACCGCCGGGGAGAAGCTGCCCATGCGGCTTCGCCTTCGGGTACGGCGAGACCAGGTGCGCGGCACCGCACAGGCGATCCGCGCCGTTGACCGCCTGTTCGAAAACTCAGGAGGGCGCGCGCTCGCGATGGGCACTCCCATCCAGCGGTTCTGGCGCGACGCGCACGCCGGCCGGGTACACGCCATCAACGACCCGGAGCGCGCGCTGTCGATGTTCGGGCGGGGCGAGTTCGGCCTCCAGATCACCGACGCGATGGTGTGAGCCGTGAGTACGTCTACTGTGGACTTCGACACGACGAGCCGGCGCACGTCGGCCGGTGTGCACTACCACGAGGCCGGCCCCACCGGCGCGGCTACCGTGGTGCTGCTGCACGGCGGCGGGCCGGGCGCGTCGGCGTGGAGCAACTTTGGGCGCAACGTGCCGGTGTTCGCACGCCAGTTCCACACCCTCGCCGTCGACCAGCCGGGCTACGGCCGGTCCGAGGCCGGCACCATCACCGACCACTACTTCACCCACGCCGCCGACGCGCTCGCCGGCCTCCTGGACGAGCTGGGCCTCGAGCGCGTACACCTCATCGGCAACTCGCTCGGTGGCGGCACCGCCGTCCGCTTCGCCCTCCGGCACCCGAAACGGGCCGGCCGTCTCGTGCTGATGGGGCCCGGCGGCCTCAGCCTGAATGTCTTCGCGCCCGACCCCACCGAGGGCGTCAAGCGGCTGATGGCGTTCGCCGCACCACCCGGACCCACCCGCGAAAAGCTCGCGGCGTTCCTGCGGACGCTGGTGCACGACCCCAGCCTCGTCACCGACGAACTGGTGGAGGAGCGGTTCCAGGCCGCGACCGACCCGGCGGCCCTGCGCGCGATGAAAGCGATGGGCGCGTCGTTCACCGACCCGGCGCGCTATGAGGAAGGGCTGCTCTGGCGCGAGGCACACCGGCTGCGCAACGAGGTGCTGCTGATCTGGGGGCGTGAGGACCGCGTCAACCCGCTCGACGGCGCACTCGTGGCGCTCAAGCTGATCCGCCGCGCCCGGCTGCACGTCTTCGGTGGCTGCGGCCACTGGGCGCAGCTGGAGCGGTTCGACGAGTTCAACCGGCTGGCGATCGACTTCCTGGAAGGGGAGGGCCAATGAGTCTCATCCGTTCGCTGGGATACCTGCGGATAGAGGCGACCGACATCGGGGCGTGGCGGGAGTTCGGGGTCAAGGTCCTCGGCATGGTCGAGGGGCGCGGCCCGGACCAGTCCGCGCTGTACCTTCGGATGGACGACCTCCCCGCGCGGCTCGTCGTCACCCCGGGGGAGCGCGACCGGCTGACAGCTACCGGCTGGGAGCTGACCGACCCGCCCGCGCTGGCCCGCGCGGTGCGCACGCTGGAAGAGGCGGGCGTCGCCGTCAAGCCGGCCGGTGTGGCCGAGCTGGCCGACCGCCGGGTCGCCGAGATGGTGAGCATCGACGACCCCTTCGGCAACACGCTGGAACTCTTCTGCGGCGCGGCACTCGACACCCGGCCGGCGATCTCGCCCTACGGCACCCGCTTCGTCACCGGCAACCAGGGCATGGGCCACGTGGTGCTGCCGGCCAGCGACGACGCCGCCGCGCTGCGTTTCTACACCGAGGTGCTCGGCTTCCGGCTGCGCGACTCGATGCGGCTCATCCCCGAGACGCTCGGCCTGCCCGCGATCGACACTCCACTGTGGATGCGATTCCTCGGCTGCAACCCGCGGCACCACAGCCTGGCGGTGGCGCCGATTCCGGCGCCGTCCGGCCTCATCCACCTGATGATCGAGGTCGAGACGCTCGACGACGTCGGCCGCGCGATGGACCGCTGTCGCAAGCAGGGCGCGCCATTGATCTCGTCGCTGGGGCGGCACGCCAACGATCTCATGGTGTCGTTCTACCTGCGCACGCCGAGCGGCTTCGACATCGAGTACGGCACCGACGGGCAGACGGTCGACGACGCGACGTGGGTGGCCCGCCAGACCACCGCGCACAGCGTCTGGGGCCACCGTTTCACCCGCGCGGCAGCACACTGAGCCGATGACTGGGCTAGCATGACCGCGCCGGCCACTGTGGATACGGACCGGTTCCGCCGGGTGTTCGGGCACTTCTGCACGGGTGTCACGGTGATCACCGGGCTGGCGAACGGGGAGCCGGTCGGGTTCGCGTGCCAGGCGTTCGCCGCCCTGTCGCTCGACCCGCCGCTCGTGCTCTTCTGCCCGCGCGACACCTCCGACACCTGGCGGCGCATCCGCTCGACGGGGCACTTCGGCGTCAACGTGCTCGCCGACGACCAGCGTGAGCTGTCCCGGCGCTTCGGCACCGCGGGCGCCGACCGTTGGCGCGGCGTGGCCTGGAGCCCGTCACCGGCCGGTGCCCCGATCCTCAGCGGGGTACTGACCTGGGCCGACTGCCGCATCGAGGTCGTACACCCGGGCGGCGACCACGACATCGTGGTCGGCCAGGTCACGGCGCTGGGGGAGTGCCGCACGGTGAAGCCCTTGCTCTTCTACAAGGGTCGCTACACCGCGACCGCCGACATCTCCCCCCACGACCCACCCGAGGTAGTCGACACCCTGCTCTCCTGGCACAGACACACCGACTGGATGTAACCCCCACCCCACCCCGCCCGCCTCGCCCCCGCCCCGGCCCGTCAGTCCCGTCGATCAAGGGCAAAAGCACGTGCTTCGATCTCTTTTCCACGTGCGTTGCCCTTGATCGATGCAGACCTCCTTGATCGGTGGCGCAAGGTGCTGCCGCGGAGGCGTCAGGCCCGAGCCGCTCCGCGAATGGGTAGCCCATCGGGTCGACCGCCTCGGGCGACCAGCACGGTGTCGGGCCGCGAGCCTCGGCCGCCCGGGCGATGCGGCGTCCAGAGCGGAGTCTCAGGCGCGTCCGCCAGGCCGGGCGTGATCCTGTCGCCCCCCGCTCACGCCACCGACGCTGCCGGCGGGCATAGGATGCACCCATGAGCGCCGAGCCATTGCCGGAGTGGATGAGGCCGCCGGATCAGGGGTACACCGCCGAGGACCTGGACCGTATTCCTGATCTCCCGCCACATACGGAACTCATCGACGGGAGCCTGGTCTTCGTGAGCCCGCAGAAGCTCTTCCACACGCTGGCGCTCGACGTGCTTGTGCGGGGTTTGCGGCGGTCTGCCCCTGGTGATCGATACCGCGTCCGGAGGGAGATGTCGATCAAGATCGGCATGCGGCAGCGGCCGGAGCCGGATCTGATCGTGGTACGTGCCGACGCGGACGCCGGTATGGATCAAACCTGGTATCCCGCGGAGGCGGTGGAGCTCGCCGTCGAGGTCGTTTCGCCCGACTCGCAGATCCGCGACCGAGAGCGTAAGCCGCAGATCTACGCCCAGGCAGGCATTAGGCACTTCTGGCGCGCCGAGGACACCTCGGGCCGGGTCACGCTGTACGCGTACGAGCTTGACCCAGCCACGAGTGCCTACGGCCTCACCGGGATCTTCCACGATCGGGTGAAGCTCACGGTCCCGTTCGACATCGACATCGACCTGACCGAAATCGAACAGATGTAGTGCCCGCGGCTACTGCTTGACGCAGGGGCCGCCGTTGAGGGTGAAGGTGCTCGGGTCGGTGTTGGTGCCGGTGTAGGTGCCCTGGAAGCCGAAGCTGGTCGACGCCCCCGGGGCGATGGTCGGGCTCGAGGCGGTGTTGGTGACGCTGACCTGCTTCCCGTTCTGGGTGGCCGCGCCGTTCCAGGCGCTCGTGATGCGCTGGTCGCCGGGGAACGCCCAGGCCAGCGTCCAGCCGTTGACGGCGGTCGGGCCGGTGTTGGTGATCTGGACGTTGGCGGTGAAGCCGGTGGCCCAGCTGTTCGCCGCGTAGCTCACCCGGCACGTCGAGCCCTGCTTCAGCGCGTACGCCCGCTCCACCGTCTGGGTGACCTTGTTGCCGGCGGCGTCGGACGCCTCGGTGCGCAACCACACGTAGCCATCGGTGCTGGACAGCGCCGGGTGCGTCACGGTCACCCGGAAGCGGCCGCCGCCCAGCGAGGTGACAGTCGCCGGCTGCCACGTCGACCCGCCGTTGGTGGAGGTGGACAGGGTGAGCGCGGTCGCGGGCGAGCCGCCCGGGGTGAGCCGGTGCGGCGCCGCCACCACGTCGAACGTGAACGCCTGCCCCGCCGTCGCCCGGTTGAGCGGGTCGAGGTCGGTGGTCAGGTACCGCGGGTGGATCAGCGGCTGGAACGCGCACGAGGCGGTGTCGGCGGCGTTGTTGAAGCACCGGTATCCGGCCGGCTTGCCAGGCGTGGCCTGCGGGGCGGACTGGAACGTCCAGCTCGTGGTGATCCGCTGGCCGAGCGTACGCACCGTGCCGAGTCCGCGTTGGGGCTCGTCGGCTTCGAGGCGGTAGGCGCCGGGCGTCGTGGGCATCGTGAACCGGAACGGGCGGAGGGCCGACGCGGGGATCTGGGAGCCGTCCGGGCGGAACATCCGGTAGGTGACGCCCTCGCCGCCGGTCACCTCATAGTGTCGCGGGTCGGCGTCACCCTGGTACCACCCGGCGATGAACGTGTTGCCCTCCCGGCAGAATGTGCACCGGAGCTCGAACGGGTAGCCGTCGGGCACGTCGGCGGGGCCGGTGCGCATGGGTGGCAGGAACCAGTCTTCCGCGCCGCGGGTGTCGCCCGGCCGGAACGTCTCGCGGGACTCCAACTGGGCGGCGACGCCCTCCCCCCAGCCCGTCTGCTGGGTCGCGAGGCGGCTCCACGTGAGGCGCGCATCGGCCGGGCCGAAGTACTCCGTCCAGGTCATCGGCGCCCAGAAGCCGACGGCGCCCGAGCCGACGGTCGTGTCGTGCTCGCCGAACACCATCGAGGCCAGCGCGTACGTCAGGCCCTCGCGGTCGGCGTGGTAGCGGGCCGGGTACGAGATCAGCTGCGCCGGGTCGACGACGGGTGCCGTGGCGGGCACGCCCGCGGTGTTCTGGTAGCGGAGCTGGTACACCCGCTCGGGGTTGGCCCGGCCACCGGTGATGGCGAGCGTGACGGGACCGGCCTGGGTCTGCGCCCGCAGCGCCCGACCGGTCTCGCCGGACACGGTCAGTGCGAGGATCTGGTCGTCGCGGACCGGCATGGGGACGCCGTTGGGCCGGTCGATGTACGCGATGATGCCGGCCGCGCCCGCGGAGGCGGCGTGCAGGCGGGCGGCCTCGATCGCGTTCCACGCGACGCCGCCGGAGGCGGCGTGCGGCGTGCCTGCCGGCACCTCGACGCGCACCAGCGCGACCTTGCCCGCGGCGCCCGCGGCTGTCAGCTCCGCGGGGCTGCCGCCGCCCGCGTACACCAGGGACAAGGAGCTGTTCTGGTGCCGGGCCAGCGTGCGGCCGTTGAAGTACGGGTGCGACTCGACGGGCACGAGCGTGCCGTTGGCGCGCACCTGAACCTGTGTCGAGCCCAGCATCCACTGCTCGAACTCGTCGAACCAGCCGATGGCTGGCGCCGGCGTGGGCGTGACATACAGGTCGCGGTTTTCCCACGGGACGAGCGGACCCGAGCCCACGTGCTGCCCGCTGGGCAGCTCGCGCAGCGTGCCCGTGCTGATGACCAGGGCGTTGACGGTCTCGGGCAGCACCGGGTTGACCTTGCGGGCCTGGCGGGCGTCGAGGGTCAGCGTGGTGGACGCCTGGATCGGGCGTTCGAGGGCGATCGCGTGGGTGGCCCGGCGCAGCTCGGCGTCCCACTCGAAGATCGTGCCGTACGCGTCGTACACGCCGCCGGACACGTGCGTCTCGAAGACGCCGTTCGCGTCGGTGAAGCCCCACGCCGCCTCGCTTACCAGCGGGTCGTTCGGGTTGGTCGCACCCTCGAGCCTGGCGATCGTGACGACGGCGTCCGCCGCCGGGGCGCCGCGCGAGTCCAGCACCGGGATGGTCAGCTTGTAAGCCGCCCCCTTGTAGTAGCTGAACGGCGTGCGCAGTCGCACCGTGCCGCTCGTGTCGGCTGCGGTGACGACGCCGCCGTACACGCCGGTGTCGCCGGGGGCGGGGTCGAGGTCGAGGGTCACCGAGCCCTTCGCGCCGGCCGGAACCGTCAGGCTCGGCGCGCTCACCGACACCGCGCCGGTGGGCAGCGCGCGCCCGTCCCAGCCGCCCCCCTCCACCGCCAGATGGAGGGTCACCGGGGCGGTGGTGTCGTTGCGGTACTCCAGAGTCCGGGTGCGCGTTCCGCTGTACGGCGCCGGGATCGCGCCGAAGTCGGCGCCCTCCGGGCCGAAGACGCCCTGGCCAATGGCGCGCCGTACATCGACCCAGCCCGCGCCCTCGGTGAACAGCGGCAGCGACTTCGGCTCGGCCGTCGAGACCAACGCGTCCTTGAGCTGCGCGGCGGTCCAGGTCGGGTTGGCCTGCGCGAGCAGCGCCGCGGCGCCGGCAACGTGTGGCGTGGCCATCGACGTGCCGTTCGCGCTGGTGTAGTTGGCGTTGTACGGGTTACCCATGGAGGTGCCCGCGGCCCGCGCGGCTCTGATCTGGTAGCCGGGCGCGCTCAGCTCGGGCTTGACCGCGCCGTCGCCGCGCCGCGGGCCGCGGTTGGAGAAGTCGACCGCGCCGCCGACCTTGTCGGTGGCACCGACGGTGAGCGCGGCGCTGGCCGCGCCCGGCGCGTTGACAGAGGCGTCGCCGTTGTTGTTGCCGGCGGCGATGACGAACAGC
This sequence comes from Micromonospora sp. CPCC 206061, assembly GCF_036906915.1. Lineage (NCBI taxonomy): Bacteria > Bacillati > Actinomycetota > Actinomycetes > Micromonosporales > Micromonosporaceae > Micromonospora > Micromonospora sp. CPCC 206061. The sequence goes on along the minus strand of NZ_JBAKHX010000024.1, from coordinate 46,761 downwards.
GCGCCGGTCTCCGCGGTGAGCGCGTCGACGGCCCGGCTGGCCGGGTCGGTGCCGTCACTCGGTCCGGCGCCGAGGCTGAGGTTGACCACCCGGGCTCCATTGCGCGCGGCCCACTCCATACCGGCGATGACCTGCGACATCGGGCCCTGGCCGGCGCTGTTGAGCACCTTGCCGACCATCAGCGAGGCGGCCGGCGCGACGCCGCGAAAGCGCTCGGCGGAGGCCGCGCCGTTGCCCGCGACGGTGGAGGCGACGTGCGTGCCGTGCCCGTGACCGTCCGCTATGGACGATTCGGGGGTGAAGTTCGCGCTGCTGACGATGCGCCCGGCCACGTCGGGGTGGTTGGCGTCGATGCCCGTGTCGAGCACCGCGACCCGCACGCCTTCGCCCCGGTAGCCCGCGGACCACGCCACGGGCGCGCCGATCTGGACCACGCTGCTGTCGAGGGCCGGCCGCACCACCGGGTCGAGCGAGACCCGCGCGATGTCGCGCCCCAGCGCGCGGCCAGTGGCCTGGCCACCGCGCACGGCGCCCCACAGCTCGTGCGCCCGCCCCTTGCCGGGCCGGACCGCCGCGCCGTTGATGCTGCTCAGGACCGCGCGCTTGGACGCGCCCGGCAGGGCGGCGCTGTCGCGGGCCGCCGCGGTGCCCTTGCGGTACGTGAGGATGACGCCCGCCGGCTGGTCGGCGGTCGCCTGGCCGTCGCGCACCAGCAGCGGGATGTCGAAGAGCGCGCGGTCGAGCGCGCCGGCCGCGACGCGGGCCTGCGCGTCGGACGGGATCACGTAGTAGTGGTCGCCGTGCGCCGACGTGCTGAACGACACCGTTGCGCCGCCGGGACGCTGCGCCGCCTGCACGGTCACGGCCCGCCGCCCGTCGGCCCCGACGGTGTATGTGACGCGGTCGCCGGTCAGCAGCATGACGGTGTGGCGCTCGTCACGCTGGTCGGCTGTGTCCTTGGCCGGCGGTGCGGGCGGAGCCGGTGCCGCCTCGGCAGGCCTCGGAGTGACCACCATCGCCATCGCGGCCACGAGAACCCAGGCCAGCCAGGCACGAATCATCCATTGTGGACGCACGAAACATCCCTCCCCCGTGGAGCGGGCCGGTGGAGGTGACCGGCGCGCAGGGGTCACTCTAGCGGAGCGGTATCGAAGATGGTGACCGCGAGTCGCGCCAGATTCTCGTGCGGATCGGCGAAGAGGTGTTTGGTGCCATGGGCCCTTTTGAAGTACCTATGTGCGTCGTGTTCCCAGGTGATCCCGATACCGCCGTGCATCTGGATCATCTCGGCGGCGACCCGTTCGAGGGTCTCCGTGCAGTGCACCGCCGCCACGGCGGCCAGCTCGGCGCGGTCGGGAGCGACCGCCACGATCGCGTCGACCGCCGCGTAGGAGGCGGACCGGGCACTCTCCACGAGCACGTACAGGTCGGCGAGCCGGTGCTGGAGTGCCTGGAAAGCCCCGATCGGCCGGCCGAACTGCACCCGCGTCTTCGTGTACTCGACGGTCAGCTCCAGCGCGCGCGACGCCGCACCCACCTGCTCCGCGCTGAGCGCGACCGCCGCGATGTCGCGCAGGAGATCGGGCTGGCACGGACCCAGCAGCCGCCCGGGGGCGCCGCGTAGCTCGACGGTGGCGAGCCGGCGGGTCAGGTCGAGCGCGGGAGTGTGAGTGCGGGACACCACGCCCGTGTCCACCTCGTACAGTCCATTGGAGACAGCGACCAGCAGGACGTCGGCGCTGTCACCGTCGAGGACATGGTGAACCGTGCCGTGCAGCCGGTTGCCGCGGGTGACCGTGGCCCCGGGGTCGAGGACGAGCGCGGCGATCCGGCTGCCGTCCGCGATGCCGGGCAGCAGCCGCGCGCACGCTGCGTCGGCGTCGGTCGCGAGGAGCGCCTGCGCGGCCAGCACCGCCGAACCGAGAAACGGTGATGGTGTGAGCCCGCGCCCCAGCTCCTCCAGGACGAGGTGCGCCTCCACGAGGCTCGCGCCCGCGCCGCCGAACCGCTCGGGCACGGCCAGCCCGGCGGCACCGATCTCACCGCACAGGCGGGGCCAGTGCCCGTCCGGGTCCTTGCGTAACAGGTCCCGCACCGCCTCGCGCAGCGCCAGTCGCTCCTCGGTCAGCTCCATGGCTCCGCCGGCGCGCTGAGGGTGGCCAGCACACGCGTGCGGTGCTCCGACGAGGTGCCCCACGCCGAGATCAGGGCCCGCACCCGGGTCAACCACTGCCCGAGGCCGTACTCCTCGGTGTACCCGATCGCGCCGTGGACCTGGAGCGCCGCGCGTGCCGCGCGGTGTGCGGCGCCGGCGCACGCCACCTTGGCCGCCGAGACATCACGCGGCGCGAGCGTCACCGCGGCGGCGTAGACCAGCGGCCGGGCGAACTCGAGCCCGACCGCGACGTCCGCCAGCGCGTGCTTGACCGCCTGGAACCGCCCGATCGCGCTGCCGAACTGCGTGCGCTGCTTGGCGTACCCCACCGCCGTTTCCAGCAGCGCCCGCCCGGCACCGAGAAGGTGCGCCGAGCACGCCAGCGCACCCAGGTCGAGCGCCCGCCCCAGTGCGTCGCGCGACAGGTCACCGATCGAAGCTCCATCGTGGACCTGGAACAGCCGCCGCGCCGGATCCACCGACGCGAGGGCGGTGCCCACAACGCCGGCCCGCACCGCGCCGCCCGGCGATGCGACCAGGACCAGGTCGGAGGCGTCGGCGTCGACCGCGTACGGCAGCCAGGGCGGTGCGGCCAGCGTCGCGATCGCGTCGCCCGACGCCAGCGCCGGCAGCCACCGCTCGGTCGCCGGGCGGCCGAGCGCCGCGAGCAACGCGGGCACCGCGGCCACCGTCTCCGTCACCGGACCGGGCACCGCGTGGTGCCCCAACTCCTCGCACGCCACCGCGAGGTCCGCCGGCGAGGCGTCCAGGCCACCCCATTTCTCGGGTACCGCCAGCGCGGCCACACCCGCGTCGGCGAGCCGCCGCCACACCGCGCGTCCCGGCGCGGGATCGCCCGTGGCCCACGCACGTGAGGCGGCGGGCACGTCGGACGCGTCGAGCAGGTCGTGCAGCGTCGCGGCGAACCGCGCCTGCTCGTCCGAGAGGGTCAGCTTCATGCGGGGCCCCCGCGGAAACGTGGAGCGAAGCGCAGCGTTTTCGTGGGGTGCTTCATCGCGGCAGCCCCAGCACGCGATCGGCGACGATGGTGCGCTGTATCTCGTTGGTACCCGCGTAGATGGGGCCAGCCAGAGCGAACAGGTATCCGTCGAGCCAGCCGCCGCGCACCTCGGCGTGCGGGCCGAGCAGGTCCAGCGCCGTCTCGTGCAGCGCGAGGTCCAGTTCGGACCAGAAGAGCTTGCCGAGGCTCCCGGAGTGCGGGCCGGGCGGTCGCTCCAGGGCGGCGTACCCGTGCAGCCTGTACGCCTGCGCGGCGATCCACGCGTCGGCGACCCGGTCACCAAGGGCATCGTCGCCCGAGTCGCGCCACAGGTCGACCAGGCGCCCCGCGGCGGCCAGAAACCGCCCAGGGCTGCGTAGCGACAGCCCACGCTCGTGCCCGGCCGTACTCATCGCCACCCGCCAGCCGTCCCCGGGCGCCCCGATGACGTCGGCGTCGGGCACGAACGCCCCGTCGAGGAAGATCTCGGCGAATCCGGGTGCCCCGCCGAGCTGCCGGATGGGCCGCACGGTCACGCCCTCGCCGCGCAGGTCGAACATCAGGTAGGTCAGGCCGCGGTGCCGCTCGGCGTCCGGGTCGGTGCGGAAGAGGCCGAACGCTCGGTCGGCGTACGCCGCGCGGGAGCTCCACGTCTTCTGTCCGAACAGGAGCCAGCCGCCGTCGGTGCGGGTGGCGCGGGACCGGATGGCCGCCAGGTCGCTGCCGGCGTCCGGCTCGGACCACGCCTGCGCCCACACGTCGTCGGCGCGCGCCATGCGGGGCAACAGCCGGTCGCGCTGCTCGGCGGTGCCGTGCGCGAAGAGGGTCGGTGCGAGCAGGAACAGCCCGTTCTGGCCGATACGCACGGGACCGCCAGCCGCGTGGTACTCCTCTTCGAACACCAGCCAGTGCAGCGGGGGCGCGTCGCGGCCGCCGTACTCGACGGGCCAGGAGACGGCCGACAGTCGAGCCTCGGTGAGGGTGCGCTCCCACTCGCGGTGCGCAACGTCGCCCTCCGTGCTGTCCACGCTGGGCAGCGGTGTCGCGGGGAGGCGCGCGGCGAGCCACTCGCGCACCTCCGCGCGGAAGGCCGTCGTCTCGGCGTCGACGTCGAGGTTCATGCCCGGTCCCGCATGGCGCGCGCGTCCATGCCGGCGAGCGGGTTGCCGGACACCTCGGCGTTGTGCGCGTGGGCGACGTGGTGCAGGCCGAAGACCGAGTCCATGCCGGAGCGCATCCCCATGAGGTCTTCGCACTGGTTGACCGCCCGCTTGGCGAGTGCCAGCCCGAACGGTGGCATCTTCGCGATCCGTTCGGCGAGCCCGAACGTGGTCGTCTCCAGCTCGTCCCGCGGCACCACCCGGTTGACCATGCCCACCTCGTAGGCGCGGCGTGCGTCGAACCGGTCGCCGGTGAAGAGCACCTCCTTGGCGAAGCGCGGGCCGAGCATCCACGGGTGCGCGAAGTACTCGACGCCCGGGATGCCCATTCGCACCACGGGATCGGCGAAGAACGCGTCGTCGGCGGCGACGATGAGGTCGCACGACCACGCCAGCATCAGCCCGCCGGCCACGCAGGCGCCCTGCACCATCGCGACGCTCGGCTTGGGCATCTCGCGCCAGCGGCGGCACATGCCGAGGTACACCTCGACCTCGCGGGCGTACCGCCGGTCGGCGCCGGCCTTGTCGGTGTGGTCCCACCACATCGCGGCCCGTCGCGTGAAGGAGGTGTCGGCGTCGCGGCCGGGGCTGCCGATGTCGTGCCCGGCCGAGAAGTGGTCTCCAGAGCCGGCCAGCACGACGACCGCCACGTCGCCGTCGTCGACCGCCCGGGTGTACGCGTCGTCCAGCGCGTACGTCATCGCTGAGTTTTGCGCGTTGCGGTACCGCGGCCGGTTCATCGTCACCAGCGCGACCGGCCCGCGCCGCTCGTAGACCACGACGGGTTCCTCGGACACGTCAGCCCTCCTCCCGCAGCAGGTACTTGAGGACCTTGCCGGACGCGTTGCGCGGCAACTGCGACCGGAACTCGACCTCGCGCGGCACCTTGTAGTTGGCCATCCACTTGCGGCAGTACTCCAGCACGTCCACTGCCGACAGCTCGTGACCGGGCCGTGTGACCACGTAGGCCCGGCCCACCTCACCGAGGCGCGCGTCGGGCACTCCGACGACCGCGGTCTCGGACACGCCGGGCAGCCGGGCGAGCGTCCGCTCCACCTCGGCCGGGTACACGTTGAAGCCCCCGCAGATGTACATGTCCTTGAGGCGGTCGGTGATGGTGAGGTACCCGCGCTCGTCGAGCCGGCCGATGTCGCCGGTGTGTAGCCACCCGTCCGCGTCGATGGCGGCGGCGGTCGCGTCGGCGTCGTCGAGGTAGCCGAGCATGACGTTCGGGCCGCGCAGCAGCACCTCGCCGTCGTCGGCGACGCGCACCTCGCAGCCGGCGGCCGCCACGCCGCACGTGCTGGCCACGGTCTGCGGGTCGTCGCCGGGGCGGCACATGGTGGCGACCACCGCCTCGGTGAGCCCGTACCCGGTCAGCACCGTGTCGATGGCGAGCTCGTCGCGCATCCGCTCGATGAGGACGGACGGCACGCTGGCCGCGCCGGTGACCGCGAGCCGCAGCGTCGACAGGTCGTGCTTCTCGCGCTCGGGGTGGTCGAGGATGCTCTGGTAGACGGTCGGCGCGCCGGGCAGCACGGTGATGCGTTCGGTCTGGACCAGCCGCATGGTGTGCGGCACGTCGAACACCGCCTGCGGCACGATGGCGGCGCCGGTCAGCAGCGACGACAGGATGCCGGCCTTGAGGCCGAAGCTGTGGAAGAACGGATTCACGACGAGGTACCTGTCGGTGCTCGCGAGCCCGACGGCTCCGGCCCACGCGGCGGCCACCGCGAGCGACTGGCGGTGCGCGCTCATCACCCCCTTGCTGCGCCCCGTCGTGCCGGACGTGAAGAGGATGTCGCTGAGCTGATCGGGCGTCACTGCGGCCGCGCGGGCGTCGGCCACGGCGACCGGCACCGCAGCGGCGCGCTCGGTAAGGGCTTCCCAGTCGGTGGTGCCGCCCTCGACCGGTACCCGAAGGATCAGGTCCGGTAGCGCGGCGCTCTCGCCGGCCGCGGCCTCGCGCAGCGCTCGCAGCCGGTCCGTGCCGAGAAACAGGTCAGCGACCACGATGGCGCGCGCGCCGCTGCGACGTACCAGATCTAGCGCCTCGTAGCCCGTGAAGCGCGTGTTGACGGGCACGAGCGTGGCGCCGGCGTAGCTGGCGCCCAACGCGGCCTCGACCCAGTGGTGGGTGTTGGGCGTCCAGATGGCGACCCGGTCGCCGGCATCGACCCCCGCGGCGATGAGCGCGCGGGCGACGGTGCGGACCCGTTCGTGGAGCTCCACATAGGTCAGTCGCGGCCCGTCCAGCTGCAGCAGCGCGGGGCAGTCGCCATGGTCGCGCGCCGCGGCGATCAGGGCGGACGGGATGGTGAATGTCACGCACCCTCCCTACAAAGCAAGTGCTTGGTAGGGTGAGCCTACGCGCGGTGCGGGAGGTGGCGCCAGTGGACATGCAAGGCTTCCGGCGCGAGGTGCGGGAGTGGCTGGCTGCCAACCTCGACCCCGCGCTGCGCGGCGCAGGCGGGCCGGGGCGGGAGCACGAGGCGTTTCCGGAACGGCTCGCGTGGTGCCGGCGGCTGGCCGCCGCCGGATGGACCTGCCTGGCCTGGCCGCCGGGGCACGGCGGTCGCGGCGTGCCGCTCGCCGCGCAGGTGGCGTTCCATGAGGAGTACGCCCGCGCGGACGCGCCGGCACGCGTGGACCACATCGGGGAGACCCTGGTCGGTCCGACGCTGATCGCGTTCGGCACACCGGAGCAGCGACGCCGCTTCCTGCCGAGGATCGCCGCCGTCGAGGAGCTGTGGTGCCAGGGGTACTCCGAGCCGGGCGCCGGCTCCGATCTGGCGGCGGTGTCGACCCGTGCCCGCCTCGACGGTGACGAGTGGGTGCTGGACGGGCAGAAGATCTGGACGTCGCTGGCCCACGTTGCCGACTGGTGCTTCGTGCTGGCCCGCACGGGGCCGCCGCCCGAGGGCGGGTCCCGCCACACCGGACTGTCCTATCTGCTCGTGCCGATGCGCCAGCCGGGCGTCACCGTGCGCCCGATCCGGCAGCTGACCGGTGACTGCGAGTTCAACGAGGTCTTCTTCGACGGCGCGCGCACCGCCCGCGACATGGTGGTCGGCGAGGTGGGCCAGGGGTGGCGGGTGGCGATGGGCACCCTCGCCTTCGAGCGCGGCGCCTCGACGATCGGGCAGCAGATCGGGTTCCGGCGCGAGCTCGACGGCGTGATTGCCCTGGCCCGGGAGACCGGGGCGGCGCGCGACCCGGCCATCCGCGAGCGGATCGCGCGCGCCTGGGTCGGCCTGTCGGCGTTGCGCAGCCACACGCTGCGCACGATCGACGGCGCACCGTCCAGCCAGGACGCGTCGGTGGTGAAGCTGTTGTGGTCGGGCTGGCACCGCGCCCTCGGCGAGCTGGCGATGGACGTGCTGGGCGCCGACGGCACCCTGGCGCGCGGCGGTCCGGACGAGCTCGACCGGTGGCAACGCCTCTTTCTCTTCAGCCGCGCCGACACCATCTACGGTGGCTCCGACGAGATACAGCGAAACATCATCGCCACCCGGGTACTGGGGCTGCCCCGATGAGCCTTCTGCGGGACAAGGTCGTGGTGGTGACCGCCGCGGCAGGCACCGGCATCGGGGCGGCGGCGGCGCGGCGGTGCCTGGAGGAGGGCGCCCGCGTGGTGGTCAGCGACCACCACGAGCGTCGCCTCGGCGAGACCCGTGACCGGCTCGCGGAGGCGCACGGCGACCGGGTCTTCGCCGTGCCGTGCGACGTCACCGACGAGGCGGCCGTGCAACGGCTGGTCGACGCCACGGTCCACCACTGTGGACGCCTCGACGTGATGATCAACAATGCCGGCCTGGGCGGCACCCGCTCGGTCGTGGAGATGGCCGACGAGGAGTGGGCGCGGGTGCTCGACGTGACCCTCACCGGCACGTTCCGGTGCACCCGGGCCGCGCTGCGCCAGATGGTCGCGCAGGGCGGTGGGGGAGCGGTCGTCAACAACGCCTCGGTGCTTGGCTGGCGGGCGCAGGCTGGCCAGGCGCACTACGCGGCCGCCAAGGCGGGCGTGATGGCGTTCACCCGGTGCGCCGCGCTCGACGTCGCGGCGCATGGCATCCGGGTCAACGCGGTCGCGCCCAGCCTCGCGATGCACCCGTTTCTGGCCAAGGTGACCAGCGACGAACTGCTGGCGCAGCTGGCGGCACGGGAGGCGTTCGGGCGGCCAGCCGAGCCCTGGGAGGTGGCCAACGTGATGGTCTTCCTCGCCAGCGACCTGGCGTCCTACCTCACCGGCGAGGTCATCTCCGTCAGCAGCCAGCACGCCTAGGCGGGGCTGCTGGCGTGTCGCGGGGCAGCCTCGGCGACCGGCTCGCGGGCCGGCGCCCGGCCACCGCGGGCCACGAGGTAACCGAGCACCATGAGGATCAGCCCCAGCACCGCCAGCCCGATCGGCACATACCGGCCAATGGCCATCAGCATCGACCGGCCGTCGCTCGCCTTGTCCACGATGGTCCCGCGGGTCTCCGGCGTGTACCGGAACACCGCGTCGATGAGGACCGTGCGCTCGCCGGTGTCGGCGACCAGCTCGCGGTGCTGCGCGTCCTGGTAGTCGACGATGCTGCCGGTGACCGGCTCGACCCACAGCGTGCGGGTCGTGCGGTATCGAATTTCGCCGTCGGTGGCGTTCGGCGCGAACACGCCCAGCAGGCCGTCGACAAGCTCAGCGTCCATGTTGGCCCGCTGCTCGGGCACCTCCTGCACGAACTTGTACACCGTCAGGCCCTCGACCTTCTCGGTGGCCTGGTACTGGATCGGCAGCGGCCGCTTCAGCGTGCTGTCGAAGTACTCGTACGTCTTCTTCTCGGTGCCGAACGGGAACGCGTAGAGCTGGCCGTCGTACGAGATGCTGCCAGGTTCGCACGGTTCGCCGTCGCCGTCGGTGTAGCACTGGCCGTCCCAGTCGACCGCGGCACCGGACTCGCGGTCCATCGCGATCCGGCTCTGCGACGCGTTGATGAGCTCGTCGTTGTCGGAGCGCTTGATGGCCTGGTACACCGTCCACACCACGGTCTTGTCGGCGAGGTCGCCGGTCAGCTTCGCGGCCGCCTCGACGTCCGGCTTGATGCCGTTGATGGCGGTCAGATCGCCGCGCTGCACGCCGATCTCGAGCTCGTCGCCCGTCCGCTTCGCCTGCACGAACGTCGCGTTCGGCGCGCTCAGCACGGTGTCCGGCGGCTCAAGGTCGAGCGGCATCTTGCTCACCCGCGGCGTGACGACGAAGGCGAGCGCCACCGCGAGCACCACCAGGAACAGCCCGGCGCCGAAAAGCACCGAGCCCACGACCCGCTTCATCATCGTCCGCTCCTCTATGTCAACGCTCGCCGTATGTCAGCGCTCGCCGTAGAATGCCGGTGGCGCGTCACTGCTTTGACCGCTCTCGGCGTCCTCCGAGGACACTTGGCGCCAGACCTCGTCGGCCGACGGGTCGAGCGCGCTCGCGAGCGCGGCCACGCCGAACACCGCGAGCAGCACGCCCACCACCGCCCCGACCACCAGCGCCCTGAACGTTCGCATCGTCGTACTCCTCACAACCGCTCGATGATGGTCGCCGTCGACATCGCGCCGCCGGCGCACATGGTGACCAGCGCGGTGCTCCGGTCGGTGCGCTCCAGTTCGTGCAGTGCCGTCGTGATGAGCCGCGCGCCGGTGCTGCCCACCGGGTGGCCGAGCGCGATGGCGCCGCCGTTCACGTTGACCCGGTCGGGGTCCGGGCGGTGCGCGCCCAGCCACGAGAGCACCACGGCGGCGAACGCCTCGTTCACCTCGAACAGGTCGACGTCGTCGATCTTCATGCCCGCGCGCGCCAGCACCCGTTCGGTCGCGGCCACCGGCCCGTCGAGGTGGTAGTAGGGCTCCGCGCCGACCAGGCACTGCGCGACGATCCGGGCCCGCGGCCGCAGGCCAAGTGCCCGCGCGCGATCGGCGTCGGCGATCAGCACGGCGGCGGCGCCGTCCGAGATCTGCGACGAGGTACCGGCCGTGTGCAGGCCGCCGTCGACGACCGGCTTGAGCCGAGCCAGTCCCTCCACAGTGGTCTCGCGCAGCCCTTGGTCGCGGGTGACAGTGCGGGTCTCCCCGGTCGGCTGGCCGTCGGCGTCGAGCACCGGCGCCGGCACGGCCAGCACCTCGCGGTCGAAGTGCCCGGCCGCCCAGGCGCGGGCGGCGTTCACCTGCGAGCGTGCCCCGAAGGCGTCGACGTCCTCACGCGACAGCCCGCGCCGCGCGGCGATCCGCTCGGCGGCCACGTACTGGTTGGGCAGGTCGACATCCCACGACGCGGGGCGTGGCATGCCGGCATCGACACCCAGGTTCGCGCGTAGCGGTACCCGGCTCATGGACTCGACGCCGCACGCGACGCCGACCTCGATCGCGCCGGCGGAGATCAACCCCGCGACCAGGTGGGCGGCCTGCTGCGCGGAGCCGCACTGCGCGTCGAGCGTCAGGCAACCGGCCTGGTATGGCAGGCCGGCGTGCAGCCACGCGGTGCGCGTGATGTTGTTGGACTGCTCGCCGCCCTGCGTGACGCAGCCGCCCATGACCTGCTCGACGACGGCCGGGTCGACGCCGGCGCGCTCCAGCAGGCCGCGCTGTGCGGCGCCGAGCAACTCGGCCGCGTGCAGGCCGGACAGCCACCCGGCGCGCTTGCCGATCGGCGTCCGCGCCGCCTCGACGATCACCGGTGTGCCCACCCGACGCCTCCTCATGCTAGAACGCGTTCTTATATTTAGCATGCAGCCGCTTCAAGCGCGAGACTTCCTGTGCTTGAATGAGACTAGAACCTGTTTCTGTAGCGACCTCCTTCTGTAGGAGCAGCCGTGGGCGACCCGCGCATTCCCCCAGGATTCGACTTCACCGACCCCGACGTGCTGCACCAACGGATACCGCACGAGGAGTTCGCCGAGCTGCGGCGCACCGCCCCTGTCTGGTGGAACAGTCAACGCCACGGCAGCGCGGGCTTCGACGACGACGGCTACTGGGTGGTGACCCGGCACGCCGACGTCATGGAGGTGTCGCGCGACAGCGAGACGTACTCCTCCTGGGAGAACACCGCCATCGTGCGCTTCCGCGAAGGCACCACCCGCGACCAGATCGAGATGCAGCGGTTCGTCATGCTCAACATCGACCCGCCGCACCACACCCAGCTGCGCGCGATCGTCTCGCGCGGCTTCACCCCGCGCGCCATCAACGCGCTGCGCGCCGCGCTCGCCGACCGCTCCGAGCGGATCGTGCGCGAGGCCACCGCGCGAGGCAGCGGCGACTTCGTCACCGACATCGCCTGCGAGCTGCCGCTGCAGGCGATCGCCGAGCTGCTCGGCATTCCGCAGGAGGACCGGCGGCAGATCTTCGACTGGTCCAACGACATGATCGGGTACGACGACCCGGAGTACAGCGGCACCGACCCGCTGGTGGCGGCGACCGAGCTGCTCGCGTACGCGATGAAGCTCGCCGAACAGCGCCAGCAGGAGCCGCGCGACGACATCGTCACCAAGCTCGTCAATGCTGAGATCGATGGCGGGCAGCTGTCGTCGGACGAGTTCGGGTTCTTCGTGCTGATGCTGGCCGTCGCCGGCAACGAGACCACCCGCAACGCGATCTCGCACGGGATGAACGCGTTCCTCGACCACCCCGACCAGTGGGAGCTGTACAAGGCGACCCGCCCCAGGACGGCGGTCGACGAAATCATCCGGTGGGGCACGCCGGTGAACGTCTTCCAGCGCACCGCGACCAGGGACACCCAGCTCGGCGGGCAGGACATCAAGGCCGGGCAACGGGTGGCGATCTTCTACGGCTCGGCGAACTTCGACGACGAGGTGTTCGAGGAGCCGCATCGGTTCGACGTCAACCGCAGCCCCAACCCGCACCTGGGGTTCGGCGGCAGCGGCGCGCACTACTGCCTGGGCGCCAACCTCGCCCGCCTGGAGATCGAGCTGATCTTCAACGCGATCGCCGACCAGATGCCCGACATCCGCCGGCTCGAAGGCGCCCAACGCTTGCGCTCGGGCTGGCTCAACGGCATCAAGGAGCTGCGCGTCCAGTACGCGTAACGCGCGTTCCGCGCGGCCGCGCCCCGCCCGCGGCCGCGCGGAGTCACGCGTGGGACGCTACGAACTCGTCGAGGCAGCGTTCGGCGTTCGCGGTGATGGTCAGGGCGGGATTGGCCAGGGCCGCCGAGCCGGGCAGGACCGAGCCGTCCACGCAGAACAGGTTCGAGTACCCGGCGACCTTGCCGGCGAAGTCGGTGGCCTGGCCCATGACCATGCCACCCAGCGGATGCCAGGTGTTCGCCGATCCCAGCCCCATGCCCGTGCCGCGGTCGTAGTCGGGCAGGCCGTTGAACAGATACCCGTACCGGCCCTCCGTGCGCCACCACAGCCGCGTCACCAGGTCGCGCCCGGCCTTCTCCGATGACGTCTCCATCACCCCGTACGGCCAGTACACCTTGCCCGCCCCGGTCGCCGCGTCGTACCGGATCTCGCCGCGCTCGGACGCGATGCTCGTCACGAGGTGCGCGGTAGTCTGCCCGAGCCACGCCGGGACGGGCGCGCTCTCCCACGCCATCGAGGCGGTCGCGTACGGGTTGGCGTCGTCGATGAACTTGACGTTGCCCGGACCGCCCTGCGCGGACCCGACGTTCTTGCGCAGGTTGAGGCGCGCGACGAGGAAGTCGCCGTTGTTGCCCCAGCCCTTGCCGACCCGCGCGTTGGTCAGGCGCGGCAGCTTGCCCCGTTGTCGTGAGGCCACCAGCAACGAGGTGGTGCCTACTGAGCCGGCGGCCAGGAAGAGATAGTCGCAGGCGAGGGTCTTGGTGGCCAGCACGGTGCCGTACTCGTCGATCTGCTTGCACGCCACCTCGAACCTGTCCTGCCCGGACACCTCGCGCACCTCGGTCACCTCGTGTAGCGGTAGCACGCTGACGTTGCCGGTGGCGGTCGCCCACCGCAGGTAATTGCGGTCGACGCTGTTCTTGGCGCCGGAGTTGCTGCCGAACGGCCCTTCGCCGATCGTGTGGCAGGCGGGGGCCCGCCCGGCCAGCTCGGCTCGGATCACGTCCCAGTCGACCGCGAACGGTATCTGCACCGGGTTCTGCCCGAACTCCGCGATGTACCCCAGCCAGGCCCGTGCGGCGGCGAACGACGACGCGTTCTGCACGTCCGTCGGGATGGTGGCGGCGCGCAGGTTCTGCCGGGCGCGCGGCCAGTACACGCTGTCCATCTCGGAGTAGTCGACGCTCAGCGGGTACACCTTGAGCCAGTCGGCGCGGCGGGGCTGCGGCAGGAACGCGCCGATGACGAGCGACCCACCGCCCACACCGGAGCCGCTGAGCACCTTGATGCCGTCGCCGGCGTGGGTGGCGATGAGCCCGGCGCGGCGTTCGACGCGCTTGGTGGTGTCGAGGCCGAGCGGTGGCCGGTCGCTGAACCACGCGCACCGCCAGTCCGGGTTGGTCACGGTGCAGAACGTGTTGCCGGAGCCGTCGACGTCCCACCGCCGGCCGCGCTCCAGGACGGTCGTGACGAGACCGGCCTGACCGAGCCGGTACGCCGCCACCGCACCGCCGAACCCGCTGCCGATGACGATCGCCGTCTTGCCCGCCAGGCTGGGCACCACGCCGTACGAGGCGAGCGCCTGTTCCCGACCCAGTACCCCGCTGGCGACTGCCGCTCCCGCTCCCACAGCGGTGACGCGTAGCAGGCTCCGCCTACTGACTTCCGCAGGCCGAGTCACTTCCATAGTGGACCCCTTTCAGACCGGGGCGGTGCCCACCACCCACATGGCGAAGAACTGGGAACCCCCGCCGTACGCGTGCCCGAGTGCGGTGCGGGCGCCCTCCACCTGATGTTCGCCGGCGCGTCCCATCACCTGCATCGCGGCCTCCGCGAACCGCAGCAGCCCGGACGCGCCGATCGGGTTGGAGCACATGACGCCGCCGGACGGATTCACCGGCAGCGCCCCGTCGAGGCCGGTCTCGCCGGCCTCGGTGAGCTTCCAGCCCTCGCCGGGCGCGGTGAAGCCGAGGTTTTCCAACCACATCGGCTCGAACCACGAAAACGGCACGTAGATCTCGGCGGCGTCCACCTGCTCCAGCGGGTCGGTGATGCCGGCCGCGCGCCACAGTGCCCGAGCGGCCTCGTATCCGGCGCGCGGATTGACGTGGTCCTTGCCGGCGAAGTACGTCGGCTCGGTGCGCATCGCGGTCGCGCGGATCCAGGCGACCTGGCGGTCGCTGGCCTCGGCGGCCGCCTCGTCGCCGATGACGATCGCGCACGCGCCGTCGGACGACGGGCACGTCTCGTCGTACCGGATGGGATCCCACAGCATCGGCGAGGCGTTGACCGACTCCAGCGTGATGCCGGGCTGGCGCAGGTGCGCGTAGGGATTGAGCGCGCCGTTGCGCCGGTCCTTGACCGCCACCATCGCGCCGACGTGGGGTGGCGCGCCGGAGCGCCGGATGTAGGAGCGGATGTGCGGAGCGAAGTAGCCGCCCGCGCCGGCGCCGACCGGCATCGTGAACGGCGGCTGGATCGACAGCGCCCACATGGCGTTCGATTCGGACTGCTTCTCGAACGCGACCGCCAGCACCCGGCGGTGCACGCCGGCCTGGACCAGCTGGCTGGCCACGATGGCGGTCGATCCGCCCACCGATCCGGCGGTGTGCACGCGCAGCAGCGGCCGGCCGGTGGCGCCGAGGGCATCGGCGAGGAACAGCTCGGGCATCATCACGCCCTCGAACAGATCCGGTGCCTTGCCGAGGACAACAGCGTCCACGTCGGACCAGTCGGTGCCCGCGTCGGCGAGCGCCCGGTCGATGGCCTCCCGGCACAGGCCGGCCATCGACACGTCGGTGCGCCGGGTGCGATGCTCGGTCTGCCCGGTGCCTAGCACGGCCGCCCTGTTCACGCACCCTCCATCACGCACACGAGGTTCTGCTGCAGCGCCGGGCCGCTGGTGGCGTGCCCGGCCACCCGGTCCGCCCGCCCCGACATCACGTACTGGGCCGCGAGGCCGATCCGGGACAGCCCGGCGGAGAACATCGGGTTTCCACAGAGGACGCCGCCGGACTGGTTGACGCGTACCCGGTCGTCGATCCCCAGCGCGGCCGACAGCAGGATCTCCTGGTGGCTGAACGGCGCGTGCAGCTCGACGGCGTCCACGTCGTCGCCGCGCAGCCCGGCCGCGGTGGCGGCCGCGGTGGCCGACGGCACGGCCGTGAGGTCGCGCACGCCGAGCGCGGGGGAGTCCACATTGTGCGCGAAGCCGGTGATCCAGGCCGGTCGAGCGCAGAGCCGCCGCGCCTCGTCACCCGCGGCCAACACGACCGCGGCGGCGCCGTCGCCGACCGGCGCGCAGTCGTGCGCCCGTAGCGGATCGGCGACATAGGGCGCGGCGAGCAGGTCGTCGGCGCTGTCCCTTCCGGACACCTGCGCCTTTGGGTTGCCCAGCGCCGCGGTGCGGCTGCGGGCCGCGACCACCGCCAGGTCCCTCTCCGTGTACCGGCCGGCGTCGAGCCCGGCGCGGGCCTGGAGCGCGGCGATGCTCACCGAGTCGGGCCACAGTGGCGCGTGCAGGTATGGGTCCAGCTGGAGTGCCAGTACCCGGCGCAGCTCGCCGGCCGACGACTTGCCAAAGCCGTACACCAGCGCGGTGCGCGCCTCCCCGGTCAGGAGCTTGACGTACGCCTCGTACAGCGCCCACGCCGCGTCCATCTCCACATGCGACTCGGCGACCGGCGGGTACGCGCCGATCGCGTCGACCGCGTTGACGAACGAGAACGCCCGGCCGGCCAGGTAGTCGGAGGAGCCCGAGCACCAGAAGTCGATGTCCTGCTTGGACAGCCCGGTCGCGCCGAGCACCTCCTGAAACACCGGCACGAGCGTCTCGACCCCGCTGGTCGTACCGGCGGACGGCAGGCACGGCGACTGCGCGAACCCGACAACGGCCACGTCAATCATTTGCGCCCCTCACAAGTGTTGGGCGTACGAGTCGAACGGCGCGTCAGGCTCGCCGCTCGGCTGGAAGTGGTCGATGTTCTGCGGCGTGGTGCCCCACTGCTCGCGCGGCCGCCACACCGCCGCCACCCGCATGCCCATGCGTACCTCGTCGGGGCGGCAGCCGAGGATGAGGTGCTGCATCGGGATGTCGGCGCCGTCGAGCAGCACGTACGCGACCACGTAGGGCGGGGCGATGCGCTGGCCCGGGAACGGCACGTTGACGACGCAGAACGTGGTGACCGTGCCGCGGTCGGGCAGTTCGACGTCGTCCACCGTGGGCACGCCGCACGTCGGGCAGGCGCCCCTCGGCGGCACGTACACCTTGCCGCAGGCCGGGCAGCGCTGACCGATCACCTTGCCCTCGGCCAGCCCGCGCAGGTACCGGCTCTCCTCGGTCGAGGTGGTGTGCTGGTACCGCAGGTGGATCGGCGTCGTCATGCTCGTCACGGATTCGACGCCGGACCGCGCCGGGGCAGGGGCCGCACCTCCGACTGGCTCGAAGCAGGCGATGTCGCGGATGTGGCCGACCGGCTCCGGTGCCCAGCGCACCTGGACCCGCATCCCGGTGCGCATCTGGTCCCTGCTGCCCGCGTCGACGGCGTGCAGCATCGCGGTGTCGGCGCCGTCGAGCCGGATCAGCGCCCATCCGAACGGCCGGTCGAGCGGCTGCCCGTCGAGCGGCCGGTCCAGCCAGGTCCAGGTGACCACGGTGCCGGCCGTGCCGACCTCGACCAGTTCGGTCAGCGGCGCGTAGGTCACCGGGTCGTACTCCAGCGGCGGCGCGTGCACCCGGCCGTCGGACCCGCGACAGCCCAGGATGCGGCGCTCGGCGAGAGCAGTCATGAAGCGGCTCAGCACCGGCCCGAGCGACCGGGTGTAGTCGAAGCCGATCTGCATCGGCGCGCTCAGCACGCTCTCCACGGAGCTAGTGAAACACGTTCTAAATCCGGGGGCAATACTGTTGCCAACGGCGCTTCCGCGCACCTGTAACGCGTTATACAGTGCTGGCGTGACCGGCATCGGGCTGTGGAACATCGCCAAGCACTCGCCGTCGCGCACCGCCGCCGTCGGGCCGGACGGGCGCGTCGTCACCTACGCCGAGTTGGCCGCCGAGGCCGACCGGATCGGCCGCGGGCTCCAGGCCGCCGGCCTGCGCCCCGGAGACAGCGTCGCCATGCTGCTGCCCAACTCCGTCGAGCTGCTCGCCGTCTACTTCGCCACCCTTCAGACCGGGCTGTACGTGGTGCCGCTCAACTGGCACCTGGTCGCGGCGGAGCTCGCCTACATCCTGCGCGACAGCGAGGCGAAGGCGTTCGTGGCGCACGAGCGGTTCGCGGGCGCGGCGGTGGAGGCCGCGGACGCGGCCGGCATCCCGCTCGCGGCGCGCTACGCGGTGGGAGAGGTGGCGGGCTTCGGCCCGCTTGCGGACCTCGGCGCGGGCGGCGACGGTCGTCCTGCGGAGCGCACGTCCGGCGGGCCTATGGTCTACACGTCGGGTACCTCCGGCCGGCCGAAGGGCGTGCGAAGGCCGCTCACCGGAACCGATCCGGACGAGGTAATGCCTGTCGCGGTGTGGTTCTTCGGGCTGTTCGGGCTGCGACCGTTCGACGACCACGTGCACCTGTGCGGCTCACCGCTCTACCACACGGCTGTGCTCAACTTCGCCGGCATCTCGATCCAGTTCGGACACGCGGTCGTCGTCATGGACCGCTGGGATCCGGAAGAGATGCTCCGCCTCATCGAGCGGCACCGGGTCACGCACAGCCACATGGTGCCCACCCAGTTCCGGCGGCTGCTGGCGCTGCCCGAGCCGGTGCGCAAGGCGTACGACATGTCGTCGCTGCGGGTGATGATCCATGGCGCCGCGCCGTGCCCGCAGGAGGTCAAGCGGCGGATGCTGGAGTGGTGGGGGCCGGTCGTGGTGGAGTACTACGCGGCCTCCGAGGGCGGCGGCGCGCTCATCACGGCGCAGGAGTGGCTGGCTCGGCCGGGCTCGGTGGGCAAGGCGTGGCCGGGGTCCACTGTGCGCATTCTCGACGAGCGCGGCGACGACCTGCCGGTGGGGGAGCCCGGCCAGGTGTACCTCCAGATGGGCGACGCCACGTTCGAGTACCACGGCGACGCGGAGAAGACCCGGGCCTCGCGGATGGGCAAGCTCTTCACGGTCGGCGACATCGGGTACCTGGACGCCGACGGCTACCTGTTCCTGTGCGACCGCCGCAGCGACATGATCATCTCCGGTGGTGTGAACATCTATCCGGCCGAGATCGAGTCCGAGCTCGCCTGTCACCCCAAAGTGGACGACGTGGCGGTCTTCGGCATCCCGCACGACGAGTGGGGCGAGGAGGTCAAGGCCGTCGTGCAGCCGGTGCCCGGCGTGGCGCCCGGCCCGGAGCTGACGGCGGAGCTGCTGGAGTTTCTCGCCGGGCGGCTGGCGCGGTTCAAGCTGCCGCGCAGCGTCGACTACGTAGACGAGCTGCCCCGCGACCCGAACGGCAAGCTCTACAAGCGACACCTTCGCGACCCGTACTGGGCGGGCCGCGAGAAGGCGATCTAGGCCCCGCGGAAGGACGGCTTGCGCTTTTCGGCGAACGCGCGCGGGCCCTCCTTGGCGTCCTGGCTCATGAAGACCTCGACGCCCAGCCGGGTCTCGACGGTGAACGCCTCGTTTTCCGGCATGCCCTCGGTCTCCCGCATGGTACGCAGGATCGCCTGGACGGCCAGGGGGCCGTTCGCGGCGATCAGCCCGGCCAGTTCGAGCGCCTTCGCCAGTGCCTGCCCGTCCGGCACGACATGGCCGATCAGCCCGACCTCGCGCGCCTCGGCGGCCGTCAGGTGCCGGCCGGTCAGCAGGATGTCGGCGGCCACCGTGTACGGAATCTGGCGCGGCAGCCGCACCGCCGACCCGCCGAGCGGGAAGAGCCCCCACCGCGCCTCCGACACCCCGAACCGGGCGCTCTCGCCGGCCACCCGCACGTCGGTCGCCTGGAGGATCTCGGTGCCGCCCGCGATGGCCGGCCCTTCGACGGCGGCGATCAGCGGCTTGCTCAGCCGCCGCCCCTTGAGCAGCGAGTCGATGCGCGTGAGGTCGGTGCCGTTGCCCCGCTTGAACCCGTCGCCCGGATGCTCGCCGGACATCGCCTTGAGGTCGGCGCCCGCGCAGAACGCCCCGCCGGCCCCGGTCAGCACAGCTACCCGGATCTCCGGATCGCTGTCGACCGTGTCCCAAGCCTCGCGCATGATGGCCATCATCTGGGCGGAGAGCGCGTTGCGCGCGTGCGGGCGGTTCATCGTCACGATCAGGACGTGGCCGCGCCGCTCGACGAGGGCATGGGGGTCGGATTCCACGCGGGTCTCCTTGAGTGTGCCGAGGGCCTTGCCCAGGACGATAACACGTTCTACTTTCTAGTGATGGTGGCCAACATAGCCGACCTCTTCGAGCATGCCGTCGACGCGTTTCCCGATCGCGTCGCGGTGGCCTGCGGCGAGCGTGCGGTGACCTACGCCGAGCTGGAGGACCACGCCAACCGCTTGGCCCATTTTCTCAGTGATCGCGGTGTCGGTCCGGGTGTGCATGTGGGCGTCTACGCGCGCAACTCGATCGAGGCGGTGGAGACCATGATCGCGGTGTACAAGCTGCGCGCGGTCGTCATCAACGTCAACTACCGGTACGTCGAGAACGAGTTGCAGTATCTCTTCACGGACGCGGACGTCGTCGCGCTGGTGCACGACCGCCGGTACGCGGACAAGGTGGCGGCCGTGCTGCCCAGTACCCCCGGCGTCACGACGGCCATCGCGCTCCCCGACGAGAGCGACGCCGATCTTTCTGCCTTCAGCGGGGTGTCCTTTGAGGACGCTCTCGCCGCCGGCTCGCCGGCGCGCGACTTCGGCGAGCGCGCCGGCGACGACATCTACATGCTCTACACCGGCGGCACCACCGGGTACCCGAAGGGCGTGATCTGGCGCCACGAGGACGTCTGGCGCGTGCTCGGCGGCGGCATCGACTTCGTCTCCGGCATCCCGGTGGAGGACGAGTGGGCGCAGTCCAAGCGCGGCCTGGAGATGGGCGGCATGAGCCGGCTGTGCCTGGCGCCTCTCATCCACGGCAACGCCCAGTGGGCCGCGCTCGCCGCACTGTTCGCCGGCGACACCGTCGTGCTGGTGCCGCAGTTCGACGCCGACGAGATCTGGCGGGTCATCGAGCGCCACAAGGTGAACGTCGTCGTGCTCATCGGCGACGCGATGGCCCGCCCGATCATCGAGGCATACCTCGCCGGCAGCTACGACGCCTCGTCGCTGGTCGCCATCTCCAGCAGCGCCTCGCTCTTCTCGCCATCGGTGAAGCGGCAGTACATCGAGGCGCTGCCGAACGTCGTCATCACCGACTCGATCGGGTCGTCGGAGACCGGGTTCGCGGGCATCGGGTTCGTCAACGCCGACGCCGGAGGCTCCGACGGGCCACGCGTGTTCCCCGGCCCGATGACGATCGTCATCGACGAGTACGGCAAGAAGGCCGCGCCGGGCGTCGTCGGCCGGCTCGCGCGCGGCGGACACGTGCCGCTCGGGTACTACAAGGACCCGGACAAGACCGCGCGCCTGCTGACCGAGGTCGACGGCGTGCGGTACTCGATGCCCGGCGACTTCGCGCGCCTTGAGGAGGACGGCACCATCACACTGCTCGGCCGCGGCAACACGTGCGTCAACACCGGCGGGGAGAAGGTCTTCCCCGAGGAGGTCGAGGGGGCCCTCAAGGCGCACCCGGACGTGTTCGACGCGCTCGTCATCGGTGTACCCGACGAGCGGCTCGGCCAGAAGGTGGCCGCGATCGTGCAGCCGCGCGAGGGCCGTGACGTCGACCTGACCGCCCTGGAGGCCCACCTGCGGACGCTCGTCGCCGGCTACAAGGTGCCGCGGTCGGTGTGGGTGGTCGACCAGATCGGCCGCACGCCCGCCGGCAAGGCCGACTACCGCTGGGCACACAAGTACGCCGCGGAACACTGACCCGGGAGGCTCCACCTTGCACACCGCCCTGTGTGACCTGCTCGGCATCGAGCACCCGATCGCCGGCTTCAGCCCGTCCGAGCACGTCGTGGCCGCGATCAGCCGGGCCGGCGGGTTCGGCGTGCTCGGCTGCGTGCGCTTCAACGACGCCGACAAGCTCGACGCCGTACTGTCCTGGCTGGACACCGAGACCGACGGCCGGCCGTACGGCGTCGACGTCGTCATGCCCACGCACGGGCCGGCCGAGGGCAAGCAGGTCGACCTGGACAAGCTGATCCCCGAAGGGCACCGCGACTTCGTCCAGCGCACGCTGCTGAAGCTCGGCGTGCCGCCGCTGGCCGACGGCGAGTCCACGGGCGACGGCGTGCTCGGCTGGCTGCACTCCGTCGCCCGGTCACACGTCGAGGTGGCGCTGGCCCACCCGGTACGCCTCATCGCCAACGCCCTCGGCCCGCCACCGCCCGACGTCATCGCGTCGGCGCACGAGCGCGGCCTGCTCGTCGCCGCCCTCGCCGGGCGGGCCACGCACGCCCGCAGCCACGTGGCGAGCGGCGTCGACATCGTGGTGGCGCAGGGGTACGAAGCCGGCGGGCACACCGGCGAGATCGCCAGCATGGTGCTGGTGCCCGAGGTGGTCGACGCCGTCGGCGAGGGCGTGCCGGTCCTCGCCGCCGGCGGCATCGGCTCCGGCCGGCAGATCGCGGCGGCGCTGGCGCTCGGCGCGACCGGGGTGTGGATGGGATCGTGCTGGCTGGGCACGGAGGAGTACCAGGCTCAGCCGGCGCTGCGGCAGGCACTGCTCGACGCGACGTCCGCCGACACGGTGCGCAGCCGGGTGTACTCCGGCAAGCCGGCCCGCCTGCTGCGCAACCGCTGGACCGAGGCGTGGAGCGAGCCCGACGCGCCCGCGCCGCTGCCGATGCCCTTGCAGAACCTGCTGGTGAGCGACGCGCACAACCGCCTGATGCGCGCCGGCGATCCAACGGTCGTCCCGATGCCGGTAGGCCAGATCGTCGGCCGCATGAACGAGGTCCGCCCGGTAGCCCAGGTGATGTCGACGTTGGTGACCGAGGCCACCGACACCCTAAAACGCCTAGCCGCCCTATAACCCTCACACTTCACATCGCCCCCGCTTCGCCCGCCGCCCCCGCCCCGCGCTCCCCGCGCCCGCCCCGCGCTCCCCGCGCCCGCCCCGCGGGCGCCTCTCCCCGCCGATCAAGGGCAAACGCACGTGCTTTGATCTCCGATCCGCGTGCGTTTGCCCTTGATCGATGAGAACGCCCTTGATCGCGGACGCCGCTGCCGGGCGGCGCCCGCGCGTGGGTGACGCCGGGCGCGGGCGCCGTCGCGCGTGGGTGGCGTCGCGCGTGGGTGCGCCGGGCGCGTCGCGCGTGGGCGGCGCGCCCGGGGTGGGCGGCGCCGGTGGTGGCGCTACGTCGTGAGGGTGGCGCCCAGGGCGCGGAGGTGGTCGGTCGCGCCGCCGAGGGTGAACTCGTGGTACTTCGCCGCGAGGAAGTAGCGGTGCAGGGGCGCGTCGAGGTCGAGGCCGACGCCGCCGTGCACGTGCACCGCCGCGTGTGCCACGCGATGCCCGCCGTCCGCCGCCCAGAACTTGGCGGTGGCGATCTCGGCCTCGCACGGCAGGTCCTCGCTGAGCCGCCACGCCGCCTGCCACATCGTCAGCCGGATCGCCTCCACGTCGATGTAGGCGTCGGCGAGCCGCTGCGCGACCGCCTGGAAGCTGCCAATCGGCCGTCCGAACTGGACGCGCGTGCCCGCGTACTCCGCCGTCATCTCCAGGGCTCGCTCGGTCACACCGAGCTGCGCCGCGCAGGCGCCGACCGTGGCGTGCGCCCGCGACCACGCCCCGACCGCGCCGCCGGCGGGACCCACGTCGGCCGCCGCGACGCCGGTCGGGTCGGCAGCGGTCGCCCCGACCGGCGACGTGGACTCCGGTGGCGGCCCGAGGAGACGGTCATCCGCGAGCGAAACCGCGTCGAGGGTGAGCCAGCCGGCGCCGGGGCCGCCGAGCACCTCCTGGGGCTCCACCGTGACGCCGGGGTCGCCGGGCTCGACGAGGAAGACGGCGGCTCCGGCCGGTACCAGGAACAAGCCGGCCGTCGGCGCGGCCGGCACCGCCGTCGCGGCGCCGCTCACGACCCAGCGCCCGCCCTCCCGAGAGGCCCGGAACGGGTCGGCGGCCTCCAACGCCGCCGTCAGTGTGCGCGAACCCCGACCCGCGGGCACGGCCCACCGCTCCACCTGTTCGTCGGTGCCGAACCGCGCGATCGCGCCCGCCGCCGTCGCTATCGAGGGCAGGTATGGCAGCGCGGCGGCGGCGCGGCCCAGCTCGACGAGGACCGAGGCGCGTTCGAGGACCCCGTATCCGTCGCCGCCGGCCCTCAACGGGAGCGCCGCGGCGAGCACGCCGGCCCGCGCGAGGTCGAGCCACGGGTCAGCGGTGCAGTCGGCGAGGATCTCGCGGGTCAGCTTGGCGAGGTCGCGTTGCGCGTCGGTCGGCGTGAAGTCCACTGTGTACCTCCCCTAGCGCCGGGCGGCCGGCAGGCCGAGGCCGGCGGCGGCGATGATGTCGCGCTGTACCTCGTTGGTGCCGCCGCCGAACGTGAGGATCAGCGACGTGCGGTGCAGGCGTTCGACCCGACCGCGCAGCAGCGCGCCGCGCGAGCCCTCCCGCACGTACGCGTTGGCGCCGAGCACCTCCATCAGCAGCCGGTACGCCTCGATGGCGAACTCGGTGCCGAAGACCTTGCTGGCCGAGGCGGTGGCAGGGCCGGGACCGTCGGCGGTGGACGAGGCGACCCGCCAGTTGAGCAGCTTGAGGAACTCCGTCTTGGCGTGCACCCGTGCCAGGTGCACCTGGACCCACTCCTGGTCGGCGACGCGCCGGCCGTCGGGCAAGGCGGTGGCGCGCGCCCAGTCGCACACCTCGGCAAGCGCGGTGCGCAGCGGGGCGGCGGAGGTGAGGGCGATCCGTTCGTGGTTGAGCTGGTTGGTGATCAGCGACCAGCCCTCGTTTTCGGTGCCGATGAGCGCGGAGGCCGGCACCCGCACGTCGCTGTAGTACGTCGCGCTGGTGGTGGGGCCGGCGACGGTGCGCACCGGTGTCCAGGAGAAGCCCTCCGCGGCGGTCGGGACGATGAGAATGGACAGCCCCTTGTGGCGAGGTGCGTCCGGATCGGTGCGGCAGGCGAGCCACACATAGTCGGCGTACTGGATGAGGCTGGTCCACATCTTCTGCCCGTTGACGAGGTAGCCGTCAGGGGTGCGGACCGCGCGGGTGCGCAGCGCGGCGAGGTCGGTGCCGGCGTCCGGCTCGGAGTACCCGATCGCGAAGTGGATTTCCCCACCGGCGATCCGGGGCAGGTAGTGTGCGCGCTGCTCGGGTGTGCCGTGCCGCATGATGGTCGGCCCGATGCTGTCGAGGGTCAGGAACGGCACCGGCACACCGGCGATGGCCGCCTCGTCCATGAAGATGAGCTGTTCGAGTCGCGACCGCCCACCGCCGCCGTACTCCGCCGGCCAGCCGAGGGCGAGCCAGCCGTCCCGGCCGAGCCGCCGCACCACCTCGCGGTAGGCGGTGCCGTCGCCGTAGTCGCCTCCCGGCCCGGCGAGCGCGTCGCGCAGCTCCGGGGTCATCAGGCCGGCGAAGTAGGCCCGCAGCTCGGTGCGCAGCTGCTCCTGCTCGGGTGTGTAAGCGATGTGCACCCTGCTAATGTTAGAACGTGTTCTACTCCGGTGGGAGGGCTGAGGCATACATCGTCGGCGCGGTCCGCACGCCGACCGGCCGGCGCGGCGGCGGGCTCTCCGCGGCGCACCCGGCGGACCTGGGCGGGCACGTCATCGCGGCGCTGCTCGACCGCGTGGGCGCCGACCCGGCGGCGGTCGACGACGTGGTGTTCGGCTGCGTCGACACGATCGGTCCGCAGTCCGGCGACATCGCCCGCACCTGCTGGCTGGCCGCCGGGCTGCCCGAGCACGTGCCCGGCGTCACCGTCGACCGGCAGTGCGGCTCGGCGCAGCAGGCTGTGCACTTCGCCGCGCAGGCGGTGATGAGCGGCACCGCCGACCTGGTGGTGGCGGGCGGCGTGCAAAACATGAGCCAGGTCCCCATAGCGAGCGCGATGGCACCGAGCGGCCCGTATGCGGGATCGGCCGGCTGGGAGGCGCGCTACGGCGACCAGGAGGTCTCGCAGTTCCGTAGCGCGGATCTGATCGCCGCGAAGTGGGGCATCGACCGCGAGGAGCTGGAGGCGTACGCGCTCGGCAGTCACCAGCGGGCGGTACGCGCGCTCGACGAGGGCCGGTTCGCGGCCGAGACCGTGCCGTATGGACAGTGCACGGTGGACGAGGGCCCTCGACGCGACACGTCGGCGGAGAAGCTGGCGTCGCTGGCGCCGCTGCGGCCCGGCGGGGTGACCACCGCCGCCCTGTCCAGCCAGATCGCCGACGGCGCCAGCGCGGTGCTGGTGGCCTCCGAGGCGGCGCTGCGCGAGCACGGGCTGCGGCCGCGCGCCAGGGTGCACCACCTCAGCGCCCGCGGCGACGACCCGGTGCTGATGCTCACCGCGCCCATCCCGGCGACCGCGCGGGCCCTGCGAAAGACGGGCCTGCGCCTCGACGACATCGACCTCATCGAGATCAACGAGGCGTTCGCGAGCGTGGTGCTGGCGTGGCAGCGGGAGCTGGGCGCCGACCTCGGCCGCGTCAACGTCAACGGCGGGGCGATCGCGCTCGGCCACCCGCTCGGCTCGACCGGCACCCGGCTGCTCACCACGCTGCTGCACGAGCTGGAGCGCACGGGCGGGCGGTACGGCCTGCAGACCATGTGCGAGGGAGGCGGTCAGGCCAACGTCACCGTCATCGAACGGCTGTGAGCCGGTCGAGGCAGCCTTCGGCCTCCCTGACTATCCGGTCGATCAGCTCGGCGCACGAGGGCAGGTCGTCGATCATCCCGACGACCTGACCGGCCGACATCACGCCGTACTCGGGGCGGCCGTCCACCATGGCCGTCTTGAGCAGCATCGGCGTGTTCGCGGCCATGACGACCTGGCTCCACGACAGGTCACGCCGCGCGTTCCGGCCGGTGCGCAGCAGGTCCCTCCACGACAGCCCGGAAGCCTGCCGGAACGCCGCCGCGTGGCGCAGCGCCCGCGCCAGCCCCGCGACGCGGCCGGACCGTTCGAGCCGGTCGACGAACGGGGTGCGCAGCACGCGGTGCGGCACGCCGTCGACTCGCGTGGTGACCACCGTCCCGGTGAGCGGCGCGTCGAGATACCTCTGCTTGACCTCGCCCGCGACCGGGCTGTCGCTGGTGAGCAGGAACCGGGTGCCCATCGCGATGCCGGCGGCGCCGTACGCCAGGGCGGCGACGAGACCGCGCCCGTCGAAGTAGCCGCCCGCCGCCACGACCGGAACGTCCACTGTGTCGACGACGCGCGGCAGCAGCAGGCTCGTCGGGATCGCGCCGGTGTGCCCGCCGCCCTCGCCGCCCTGCACGACGACGAGGTCGGCGCCCCAGCCGGCCACCTTCTCGGCGTGCCGGGGCGCGCCAACCGACGGCATCGTCAGCACTCCGCCGTCGACGCAGCGCTGGATCAGCTCGCGGGTGGGCGCCAGCGCGAACGACGCCACCGGCACGCGTTCGGTCACGAGCAGGTCGATCCGCTCGGCCGCGTCGGGGGCGTCGGCGCGCAGGTTCACCCCGAACGGCGCGTCCGTGCGCTCACGCACCTCGCGGATCGCGGTGCGCAGCTGGTCGAGGCTCATCGTCGCGGACGCGATGACGCCGAGCCCGCCGGCCCGCGAGGTCGCCGCCGCCAGTTTCGCGCCGGCGACGTAGCCCATCCCTGCCTGGACGATCGGGTGCCGGATGCCGAGCAGGTCGGTGAGGCGGGTTTTCACGGGACCTCCCGCTCCCGCCGCTTGTCGGGGTCGAGGCGGTCGCGGATCAGGGCCAGCTCCGCGGCGGTCGGCAGGCGGGTCTCGGGTACGCCGCCGTCCGTGGCCACGAGCGGGAATCCGGTGGCCGCCACGACGTCCGATACGGACACTCCCGGGTGGACCGAGCGCAGCCGCATGGCCCGGCCGGGTGTGTCGAAGTCCAGTACCGCCAGGTTGGTGACCACCACGCGGATCTCGTGGAACCGCCCGCCGGGCCGGTCGTACCCGACCCCGCAGACCATGTCGACCCGCTCCACGAAGACTCTGGGGGAGTGGCGCGGCACCCAGTAGCTGGTTGGGTGGTTGACGGTGTTGCCGGGTGCGCCGCGCACCCCGAGCAGCTGCGAGCGCGGCCGCGCCCAGTCGCCGACGCAGGAGATGTTCTGGTTGCCGTACCGGTCGAGCTGGCTGGCGCCCATCATGACGTGCCGGGTGCCGGCGGCGACCACGCCGAAGACCGCCCGATACGGCAGCCAGCCCTCCACGGTGTCGCCGGTCATGAGGTACGCCTCGCCGTCACTGAGCACCAGATCAGGTGCGAACGTGTGCCGGGCCAGCTCGGCACCGAGCCGCGGTATCACTCCCATCGGGCTGGCCAGGATCTCCCCGTCGCCCCGCCATGCCTCCGCGCACGCGACCACGCACACCTCCGCCCGCGTGACCGCGCTCACGCGATCGCCGCCTGGTACGCGGATTCGTCGCCGTCCAGATAGGTGGCGCGGAAGCGGGACCACTCGTCGGGGTCGGCGGCGGCTTTGGCGTACGCGCGCTGGAAGGCCTCGTCGCGGTCGTAGTCGGGCACGCAGCTGGTGAAGTGCGCGCCGCGCGGGGTTTCCACGACGCCGTCGACCATCATCCGGTTGACCAGCAGGCTGGGTGGCGGCCCGCCGGACAGCAGCTCCTTGGTGTCCACCAGCCGCTCGCACGTCAGGTACCGCCGCGTGGCCGCCTGGCAGAACAGGTCGTCGAAGTACGGGTCGGGACCAAGGTACTGGCCGTTGCCGTACCGGTCGGCCCGGTTGAGGTGGATGAGCGCCGCGTCGAGCCTGAGCGCCGGCATGGCGACCAGTTCCTCACCGTCCTCATAGGGCGACCGGACGGTGCGCAGCGACGGGTTGACCCGCAGCACGTCGGAGCCGAGCCCGGCCCGGATCGGCAGGAACGGCAGGCGGTTGGCGGCGGCGAGCAGGCCCCAGTACAGCATGCCCTCGTCGACCTCGGTCAGTTCGAGCGTGCCCTCGTGCCGGGCGCGGCGGAAGTGCGGCTCCAGTGGGACGCTGTCGAGCGACACGAATCCGGTCACGAGCCGCCGGATCCGGCCGTACGCGGCGAGCAGGCCGACGTCCGGGCCGCCGTACGAGACGACGGTCAGGTCGGTCACGTCGCTGCGCAGGATCGCCCGGACGAGGGCCATGGGCTTGCGCCGCGAGCCCCAGCCGCCGATGCCGATCGTCATGCCGGAGCGCAGCTCGCCCACCACGTCCGCGAGCGACATCACCTTTCCACTCATCACCCACCCCGCTCGTCGACGAACCGCTGCCGCGCCCGGTCGGCCACCCCGTCGAGGTTCAGCTCGAACGTGAAGCCCTGCTCGTACCGGTACGAGCGCTTGACGTCGACCGGGTCGATGCCGTTGAGCGACTGTTTGGCCGCCCGGATGACGGCCGGGTCCTTGGCGGCGATCTCGGCGGCCACCGCCCGTGCCACCGCGCGCAGGCCGCCGGGCGGCACCACCTCCAGTACGGAGCCGAAGCGGTGCAGCTGCGCCGCCGTGGCCGTGCGGCAGGTGTAAACCATCGCCCGCATCAGGTGGTGCGGCACCAGCCGCGCCAGATGGGTGGCCGCGCCGAGCGCGCCGCGGTCCACTTCGGGCAGTCCGAACGTGGCGTTGTCGGCGGCGACCACGATGTCGGCGTTGCCGGCCAGGCCGACCCCGCCGCCGAGGCAGAACCCGTGCACCGCCGCGATAACCGGCACCGGGCAGTCGTACACGGCGGCGAAGGCCGCGAAGCAGCCCCTGTTCGCCTCGATGAGCGCGGTGTGGCCGGGGGTGCGCTGCATCTCCTTGATGTCCACGCCCGCGCAGAAGCCGCGCCCCTCGGCGGCGAGCACGACGGCCCGCACCGAACGGTCGGCTCCGGCCGCCGACAGCGCGTCGGCGAGCGCGTGCCAGCCCTTCGCGGGCAGCGCGTTGACGGGCGGGAAGTCGATGGTGATTTCGGCGATCCCGTCGCCGGCGACGTGGACCTGGATGCCCATCGGGCAAGACTAACCTAGCGTTTGCTTGGTACGGTAGGGGCGTGTCGAACCCCCTGGATTTCGCTGGTCGTGCTGTGTTGGTCACCGGTGGCACCCGGGGGATAGGGGCGGGGATCGCGGCGCACTTCCTCGCCGCCGGCGCCGACGTTCTCGTGTGCGCGCGTACGGCGCCCCCCGTCGTGCCCGAAGTGGACGGTCGCCGCGCCCGGTTCACCGCCGCCGACGTGCGCGACCCGGAGCAGGCGGCCGCCGCGGTGCGGGCCACGGTCGACGCGTTCGGCCGGCTCGACGCCGTCGTCAACAACGCCGGTGGCGCGCCTTACGCCGACGCGGCCACGGTCTCGCCGCGCTTCCACGCCAAGGTGATCGAGCTGAACCTCATCGCGCCGCTGCACGTCTCGCAGGCGGCATACGCGGTGATGCGCGAGCAGCCCGGCGGCGGCGCGATCGTCATGGTCGGCAGCGTCAGCGGCGTGCGCCCGTCACCCGGCACCGCCGCGTACGGGGCCGCCAAGGCGGGACTGCACCACCTCGCGGCCAGCCTCGCGGTCGAGTGGGCACCGGCGGTGCGGATCAACTCCATCGTGGTCGGCATGATCGCGACCGAGCTGTCCGGCGAGCACTACCCCGACCTCGAGGCGGTGGCGGGCACCGTGCCGCTGGGCCGGCTCGGCACGCCGGACGACGTCGCGGACGCCTGTCTCTTCCTCGCCTCCCCGCTGGCGTCCTATGTCACCGGCGCCGCGCTCACGGTGCACGGCGGTGGCGAGTGGCCCGCGTACCTGAGGGCTCTGGCGGCGGCGCGGCCGCAGGCGTAGTCTGCCCAGGAAAGTAGAACGCGTTCTACTGCGCGGAGGTGGGCAGTGGTGATCTCGATCAAGCCGCGGCGCGACGCGATCGGACTCTCGACGGGGGAGCTGCTCGTCGACGGTGCCTGGCGTCCGGCCCGCGACGGCCTTACGTGGAGCCACATCCACCCAGCATCGGGCGAAGAGGTCGGCCAGTTCGCGGTCGCCGGGCCGGTCGACGTCGACGAGGCCGTGAAGGCGGCCCGTCGCGCGTTCGACGAGGGCCCGTGGCCGCGCACCCGCGCCAAGGAGCGCATCCGCGTGCTGCGCCGGGCCGCCGAGCTCATTCGCGAGCACCACGACGAACTGCTCACGCTGCAGGCGCTCGACAACGGCGTACCGCTCAGCTTCGGCACCACCTACGCGATGTCCGTCGAGTGCGTCGCCGACGTGTTCGACCACCACGCCGGCTGGGTCGACAAGCTCGGCGGCGAGACGCTGCCGGGGTACCAGGGCGGCGACCACCTGGTGATGACGCTGCGCGAGCCCGTCGGCGTGGTCGCCGCGGTCGTGCCGTGGAACGGGCCGCTGCTGCTGTCCGCCCAGAAGGTCGCCCCGGCGCTCGCGGCCGGCTGCACGGTCGTGCTCAAGCCGTCCGAGTACGCGACGTTCTCCGCGCTGCGCCTCGCGAAGCTCCTCGAAGAGGCGGGCGTTCCCGAGGGCGTGCTCAACGTGGTCACCGGCCCTGGCGAGCCCACCGGCGACGCGCTCATCAACCACCCGCTCGTCGACAAGATCACGTTCACCGGGAGCCGCACGGTCGGGCAGCGGGTGATGATCGCCGCCGCCGACGGCATCAAGAGGGTCAGCCTGGAGCTGGGCGGCAAGAGCCCGTCCATCGTGTTCGCCGACGCCGACGTGTACGCCGCGGCGGCCACCACGATGGGCACGGTGACGCTGGGCCTGTCGGGGCAGGCGTGCGTGGCGCAGTCCCGGGCGCTGGTGCACCGCGACGTCTACGACTACTTCCTCGCCGTCGCCGAGGGCATGTCGGCGCTCGTCAACTACGGCGACCCGTTCGACCCGGAGACCACCGCGTCGCCGCTCATCAACCCGCGCCAGCTCGACCGCGTGCTCGGATACATCGAGCGCGGCAAGGAGGAGGGCGCCCGGCTGGTGTGCGGCGGCGAGCGCGTTGACGGCGACCTCGCGTCCGGCAACTTCGTGGCCCCCACGGTATTCGCCGACGTCGACAACCGCGCCACGATCGCCCGTGAGGAGATCTTCGGCCCGGTGCTCGCCGTGGTGCCGTTCACCGACGAGGACGAGGCGATCCGGCTCGCCAACGACACCGAGTACGGGCTCGCGGCCACGGTGTGGACCAGCGACGTGAAGCGCGCGGTGCGCCTGGCCCGCGCGGTCCGCGCCGGCACCGTCGGGATCAACGGGTACCAGTTGGAGCCGCACGTGGCGTTCGGTGGCTTCGGCCGGTCCGGGCTCGGCCGCGAGGGCGGGCGCACCTCGATCGAGGCGTACACGGAGGTCAAGACCGTCCTGGTGCCGACCACCGAGGAGATGATGTAGCGGGCTACGCCAGCAGCTTGCGGTGGTCCCAGCTGACCACCCGCTCAGGCTCGACGACGTAGGCGGCGCGCTTGCGCGCCGCCTCGGTCACATAGGACTCCAGCGCCTCGGCGGGCACGCCGACGAGCCCACCCGCGATCCGGCGCCCGACGGCCAGCACCTCAGCCAGCTCGTCGAACCTCTTGACCGTGCCGGTCACCTGCACGCCGCGCAGCTCGAAGTACTCCTCGCCGTCTTCGACCAGGCAGGTGATCCGGGGATCGCGGGCCAGGTTGCGCGCCTTCTGCGATGTGCGGTACGTCCAGAACGCGATCCGCTCGTCGATCAACGCGTAGAACATCGTGACCAGGTGCGGCGTGCCGTCGCGGTTGATGGTGGCGAGCTGCACCTTGCGCCGGGCGGCGAGCAGCTCGACCACCTCGGTGTCGCTCATCGCGACCCGGGTGCGCTCCTTCACGTCTGCTCCCCGAACGTCGAGGAGGCCAGCGGGAGGGTCTGCTCGCACACGAACCCAGGCGATGGCTCGCCGTCCGCCGCCAGGTTGGCGAGGGCGCCGGTCAGCCCGTCGACCGTCCAAGCCCCACCGTCCACTGTGTGGAAGGCGGCGCGCACCGTCGGCGGTCCCATGAGCGCCACCACGTCACTGTGCACGACGAACACCTCGCCGGTGAAGCCCGCGCCTGCGGGGCTCGCCAGGTAGACGACGAGGGGGGCGACCCGGTCCGGCGACATCGGGTCGGGGCCGCCGTCCGGCGCGCCGCCCATCAGCTCGGCGGTCATCGCGGTGCGCGCCCGCGGGCAGATCGCGTTGGCGCGCACGCCGTACCGGGCGCAACCGCGCGCGGTGGCCATGGTCAGCGCGACGATCCCGCCCTTCGCGGCGGCGTAGTTGGGCTGCCCCGCCGACCCGAGCAGCCACGCCTCCGACGATGTGTTGACGATCCGGCCGTACACCGGGCCGCCGCGCTCCTTGCTCAGCCGCCGCCAGTGCGCGGTGGCGTGGCGCGTGGTGACGAAATGACCGCGCAGGTGCACCCGGACGACCAGGTCCCACTCGTCGGCGGTCATGTTGAAGACGGTGCGGTCGCGCAGCACGCCGGCGTTGTTGACGAGCGCGTCGAGGCTGCCGAACGAGTCGAGCGCCGCCGCGACAAGGGCCTCGCCCGTCGACCACTCGGCGACGTCGCCGGGGCAGGTGACCGCTTCACCGCCAGCTGCTTTGACCTCGCCGGCGACTGCGTCGAGCGCGGCACCGGGCAGGTCGTTGAGCACGAGCCGGAAGCCGGCGGCGGCGAGGGCGAGTGCTTCGGCGCGGCCGAGCCCGTTTCCGGCCCCTGTGACCACGGCAACGCGACCGTCCATAGTGGCCGTCCTTTTAGTAGAAACGACTAGTAGTTGGGCCCGCTCAGCAGCCCGCCGTCTACGACGAACTCGGCGCCGGTGGCGTACGAGGCCTCGTCGGAGGCGAGGAACGCGACCAGCCGGGAGACCTCGACCGACTCGGCGAACCGGGCGATCGGCTGTGCCTTGAGAAACGCCTCCGGGTCGACGTGGCTGAACGCCTGCGCGGCGCCGACGGCCATCGGGGTGAGTACGCCGCCGGGGTGCACCGAGTTGACGCGGATCCCGTACTGGCCAAGCTCCTGCGCCGCCGTCTTGGTGAGCCCGCGTAGGGCGAACTTGCTGGCGCTGTACGCCGACAACCCGGCCGCCCCGACGAACCCCTCGATGGAGGAGACGTTGACGATCGAACCGCCGCCGGCCTCGGTCATCGGCGCGATGGCGTGCTTGACGCCCAGCCAGCAGCCGACCAGGTTGACTTCGAGCACCTCGCGGAAGTCGGCGAGCGGCATGTCGGCGATGGCCGCGTGCCGCAGGATGCCGGCGTTGTTGACGAGCACGTCCAGCCGGCCGTACGCCGAAAGCGTCGCGGCGATGGCGGCGGCCCAGTCGTCTTCGCTGGTGACGTCGTGGTGCACGTACCGGCACGAGTCCGGCCCGAGCTTTTCGGCGACCGCCGCACCGCGCTCGTCGAGCACGTCGCCGATGACCACGCGAGCGCCCTCGGCGACGAAGTGACGGGCGTGCGACTTGCCCATGCCGCGGGCGCCGCCGGTGATGAGCGCGACCTTGCCGTCCAGCCTTCTCACGCCGGGAAGTGTAACAGGTTTCAGTTTCTTGGGGCGGTGCCGTTTGGTGCTGTGATGCCGTCGAAGAGCAGGCGCAGGAATCCGTCGACCACCTCGTCGGGCTGCCAGCCACCCTCGCCCTGCCGCCACGAGGTGGGCATCCAGAGCACGTCACGCAGCAACCGGTACGTCAGCTTGGC
Source organism: Micromonospora sp. CPCC 206061 (assembly GCF_036906915.1). Lineage (NCBI taxonomy): Bacteria > Bacillati > Actinomycetota > Actinomycetes > Micromonosporales > Micromonosporaceae > Micromonospora > Micromonospora sp. CPCC 206061. The sequence goes on along the minus strand of NZ_JBAKHX010000024.1, from coordinate 12,516 downwards.
GTCGAGGTCGGACCGGAACTGGCCGTCTCGCCTGCCGCGTTCGAGCAGCGTGATCCAGACCTGTTCTATCTCGCGCATGGCCTCGCGCAGGTACGCGAAGCGTGGCTGCGCGCTGAAGTAGTTCCAGTCCCGCTGGAGCATGGTGAGCGCGGCGCGGTGCCGGCCCAGTGTCGCCGTGCTGGCGCGCACGACCTGTTCGATGGCGGCGCGCGGGTCGTCGGTGTCGACGCCGCGGTACCCGGCGAGCACGTCGGTCAGGAACTCGGACAGGATCGCCTCGCCGATCGACTCCTTGGAGTCGAAGTGGTGGTAGAGGCTGCCGGACAGGATGCCCGCGGCGTCCGCGATCTCGCGTACCGTGGTGGCCCGGAAGCCCTTCTCGGCGAACAGTTCGCCTGCCAGGTGTACCAGGTGCGTCTTTCTGGTCGTGCTCACGGCGGCATGGTACCCAAACGCTTGCTCGCCGCTCCGCACCCGCCATAGAGTAGAACAAGTTTCAGTTCTACGGATGGGGGTGGCGTCGTGCGGGCAGCGGTCTTCAACGCGGTCGGTGACGACAAGTTCGAGATACGCGACGACGTGATGCTGATTCCGCCCGCGCTCGGCGAGGTCCGCATCCGGGTACGGGCGGCCGGCGTGTGCCACTCCGACCTGTCCGCTCGCGACGGCGCCCTGCCGCAGCCGGTGCCGGCGGTGCTCGGCCATGAGGCGGCCGGCGACGTGGTCGAGGTGGGCGACGGGGTGACCGACCTGGCACTCGGCGACCGGGTCATCGTCAACTGGCTGCCCGCGTGCGGTTCCTGTTCCTCGTGCCTGCGCGGCGAGCCATACCTGTGCATGGCCCACGTCATGCTCGGCTACGTGCAGCCGCGGTTTCTGGCCGGCGAAACGCCGGTGTTCGGCATGGCCGGCTGCGGCGCGTTCGCCGAGGAGGTCGTGGTGCCCCAGCAGGGCGCCGTGAAGATTGGCGACGACGTGCCGTACGAGGTGGCCGCCCTGGTCGGCTGCGGCGTGATGACCGGGGTCGGCGCGGTCATAAACACCGCGGGCGTGCGCCCGGGCGAGTCCGTCCTGGTCATCGGCTGCGGGGGAGTCGGCATCGCGGCGATCCAGGGCGCCCGGCTGAGCGGCGCGTCAGTCATCGTCGCGGTCGACACCGCGACCGAGAAGCACGAGGTGGCCAAGCGGTTCGGCGCCACGCACGCGGTCACGCCGGGCGGGCTGAGCGATCTGTCCACACAGGTCACCGGCGGCGAGGGCTTCGACTGGGCGTTCGACGTCGTGGCGATACCGCAGACGCTGCGCTCCGCGTGGGTCGCGATCCGCCGCGGCGGCGCGGTCGTCGTGGTGGGCGCCGGCCGCGCCGACCACCACGTCGAGTTCAGCCCGTTCGAGCTGCTCTTCGAGGGCAAGCGCATCATGCCCTCGCTGTACGGGTCGGCGGACGTGCGGCGCGACTACGCCCGGCTGCTCGACCTGTGGCGCGCCGGGCGGCTCGACCTGTCCGGGATGATCAGCCACCGGCTGCGCCTCGACCAGATCGACGACGCGCTGGCCTCGCTCGGCCGCGGCGACGTGATCCGGCAGGTCATCCTGCACGACGGGGCGTGAGCCGTGCGGCTCGGGATGATGCTCGGCTACAGCGGCGGGTTCGCCGAGGCGGTCGAGGAACTGGTCGAGTGCGAGGCGGCCGGGCTTGACCTGGCGGTGGTACCGGAGGCGTACAGCTTCGACGCGGTCAGCCTGCTCGGTTTCGTCGCGGCCCGCACCCGGCGGGTGCGGCTCGCGTCCGGCATCATGCAGCTCTACACGCGCACGCCGACGCTCACCGCGATGACGGCCGCCGGGCTCGACTACGTCTCAGGTGGACGGTTCGCGCTCGGGCTCGGCACGTCGGGGCCGCAGGTGATCGAAGGGTTCCACGGCGTGCCGTACGACGCGCCGCTCGGCCGCACCCGCGAGGTCGTCGAGATCTGCCGCCGGGTGTGGGCACGCGAGACGCTCGTCCACAAGGGACGTCACTATCAGGTGCCGCTGTCACCGGGCGAGGGCACGGGGCTCGGCAAGCCGCTCAAGCTCATAAACCATCCCGTGCGGCCCCGGATACCCGTGTTCCTGGCGGCCGTCGGGCCGCGCAGCGTCGCGCTCGCCGCCGAGATCGCCGAGGGCTGGCTCACGCTCTTCTACGACCCGGACCGGGCCGCCGAGGTCTTCGGTGACGCGCTCGCCGGCGGCGGCGCGCGGCGCGACCCCGCGCTCGGGCCGCTCGACGTCATCGCGGCCGCCCCGTTCGGGGTAACGGACGAGCCGGACGCCTTGCTCGCCGGCCACCGCGCGCAGCTCGCCCTCTACGTGGGCGGCATGGGCGCGCGCGAGCGGAACTATTCCAACGCGCTGGTCCGCCGCTACGGGTACGAGCGGGAGGCGGCGCTCATCCAGGAGCTGTACCTGAGCGGTCGCAAAGCGGAGGCGGTCGCCGCTGTTCCTGAGTCGCTGGTCAGGGCAACCTCGCTCGTGGGCCCGGCCGGGTACGTGCGGGAGCGGCTGGCCGCGTACCGGGAGGCGGGGGTGACCACCCTGCTCGTCTCACCGGTCGCCCGGAGCCCGGCCGAACGGATCAAGTCGATCGCGGAGCTGAGGGCACTCTTGTGACCTTGCTGGGCTGAAACGTTACAATCGCCCTTGTGCAGGTCATCTCCGTGCGTTTCGAGCACCACGACGAGCCCCTGGGCATCGGCGAGCCATCGCCCCGACTCTCCTGGCGGGTCGCCGCCGACGAGCCCGGCTGGCTGCAGACCGCGTACGAGGTGCGCGGGCTGGACGACGCCGGCGCCGTCGCATGGACCAGCGGCCGGGTCGACGGCGACGAGTCCCACCTGGTCCCGTGGCCGGGCCCGCCGCTGCGTTCGCGCCGGCGGCAGACCGTCCAGGTGCGCGCCTGGGGCGGCGCCGCGGAGCCGACCCCGTGGAGCGGGCCTCACACCGTCGAGGCGGGGCTGCTGGCGCCCGGCGACTGGAGCGCCGAGCTGGTCACGCCCGGCGTGGACGAGCAGCCCGAAGGCCCCGTGCCGGCGTTCCGCCGCGAGTTCCAGATTGAGCGCCCAGTCAGGCGCGCCCGCCTGTACGCCACCGCCCACGGCGCCTACGAGCTGTGGCTCAACGGCGCCCGGGTCGGCGACCACGTGCTGGCGCCCGGTTGGACCAGCTACCACCACCGGCTTCGCTACCAGACGTACGACGTCACGGCCGCGCTGCGGGTCGGTGGCAACGCGCTCGGCGCGCTCGTGGCCGAGGGCTGGTACCGCGGCCGGCTCGGCTTCGACGGCGGCCGGCGCGACATCTGGGGCGACCGCACCGGCCTGCTGCTCCAGCTGGAGGTGGAGTACGAGGACGGCGCCACCGAGGTCGTCGGCACCGACGGCTCGTGGCGCTGCGCACCCAGCGCCACGACGAGCGCGAGCATCTACGACGGCGAGACGCACGACGCCCGCCGGGCGCCCGGCGGGTGGGCGGAGCCCGGCTTCGACGACACGACATGGGCAGCGGTACTGCCACAGCCGCTCGACAGGACACGCCTGGTGGCCCCGGACGGGCCGCCCGTACGCCGCACCGACCTCGTCCAACCGGTCGCGATCCTGACGTCGCCCAGCGGAAAGACGATCGTCGACTTCGGACAGAACCTGGTGGGACGGTTGCGCATCCGGCCCCGCGGTTCTGCCGGCACCGAGGTGGTGCTGCGGCACGCCGAGGTGCTCGAAGACGGTGAGCTGGGCATACGGCCGCTGCGCCAGGCGAAGGCCGAAGACCGGTACATCCTGCGTGGCACCGGGGAGGTCGAGGAGTGGGAGCCGTCGTTCACGTTCCACGGCTTCCGGTACGCCGAGGTGTCCGGCTGGCCCGGGCAGCTGCGCCCCGAAGACCTCACCGCCGTCGTCTGCCACAGCGACATGCGCCGCACCGGCTGGTTCTCGTGCTCCGAGCCGCTGCTGGAACGCCTGCACGACAACGTGATCTGGGCGATGCGCGGCAACTTCCTCGACGTACCGACCGACTGTCCACAGCGCGACGAGCGGCTCGGCTGGACCGGTGACCTTCAGGTCTTCGCGCCCACCGCCAGCTTCCTGTACGACTGCGCGGGCGTACTGACCTCCTGGCTGCGCGACGTGCGCGCCGAGCACCTGGCCTCGCCCACGCGCACGCCACCGCTGGTGGTGCCGGACGTGCTCGGCTGGGAGATGCCGACGGCCGCCTGGGCCGACGTGGTGACGGTAGCGCCGTGGGTGCTGTACGAGCGCTACGGCGACCTGGAGCTACTGCGCCGGCAGTACGACAGCATGGTCGCCTGGGTCGATCGGGTGGCGGAGATGGCCGGCCCCGGTCTCCTCTGGGACCGCCATTTCCAGCTCGGCGACTGGCTCGATCCGACCGCGCCACCCGAGGCGGCCGCCGACACCCGCACCGACGGCGCGCTCGTCGCCACCGCCTACTTCGCCCGGTCGGCGCGCATCGTGTCCACTGTGGCCGGGCTCCTCGGCGACCAGGAGGCCGCCAAGCGGTACGGCGGACTCGCCGACGAGGTGCGCGCCGCGTTCGCCCGCGAGTACGTCACGCCCAGCGGCCGGGTCGCCAGCGACTCGCAGACCGGGTACGCCCTCGCGCTCCGCTTCGACCTGCTGCCCGACCCCGAACAGCGCCGGCGCGCCGGCGACCGGCTCACCGAACTGGTGCACGCCCGCGGATACCACATCGGCACCGGTTTCGTCGGCACGCCGCTGATCGCCGACGCCCTCGTCGAGGCCGGGGAGACCCAGGTGGCGTACCGCCTGCTGCTGGAGCGCACCTGCCCGTCCTTCCTGTACCCGGTCACGATGGGCGCGACGACCGTGTGGGAACGCTGGGACAGCATGCTGCCCGACGGCCGGATCAACCCGGGCGAGATGACGTCGTTCAACCACTACGCCCTCGGCGCGATCGCCGACTGGCTGCACCGCACGGTCGCTGGACTCGCTCCCGACGCGCCCGGCTACCGGCGGATGACCGTGCGCCCGCTCCCTGGCGGTGGTCTCACCCACGCGCGCGCGGTCCACGAGACGCCGTACGGCACGGCGGCGGCCGGCTGGTCCATCATGGACGGTGAGCTGATCGTGTCCGTGACGGTGCCGCCGAACACCACCGCGATGGTGGAACTGCCCGACGGCAGTGCGCCGGCCGAGGTCCGGTCCGGCGACCACGAGTTCCGGATCGCCTACCACCCCGACCGGTACCCACCGGCGCGCCCACCCCACACGGCCTGGCCCGGCACTGCCGACGAGCCCGCGCCGTAGTAACTCCTTGTGCTGGGCAAAGCCGCAGCCGCATCAACGCCCGCGCGCTTTGCTCTGCTTCCTAAGAGGCAACACCGCTGCCAGCTGCGGAAACGCCATGCCTGGCGCTACCGCCGTGGCCCCGTGCTGTAGCGGTGCGTAACGGTTGCCTATGGGGAAGCAGAGCAAGGGGCGGGAAGTCGCGCGTTCCCGGCGCCGGCGAACCCGGTCCGGTTGCTCGCCACTCACACGTCGCCCGCAGGGCACCGCCGATCAAGGAGATTTCCGTCGATCAAGGGCAAATGCACGTGGTTTAGAGATCAAAGCACGTGCATTTGTCCTTGATCGACGGGGAGAAACGCGCGTGGGCGCGGCGGGGTGGGGTCAGGGGGTGGGTGGGGGGAGGTGGGGTGTCAGGAGTCGTGCGCTACCCGGTCTGGGCGTTCCCAGAGGACCAGGTGGCCGGTGTCTTCGTACACCACCAGGCGGGCGTCGGCTTCGCCGTGACCGCGCTGGTCGACGGCGTAGGCGCGGATCGTTGCGGGCAGCAGCGGCAGCAGCCGGTCGAAGCAGCCCAGCGACTCGCTCCACGGATGCAGCAGGACCACCGGGGCACCCGTGCCCTGCACGGAGTACCGGAGTGTCACGCCCGTCGTGAGCGGCACCTGCGCTCGCACACCGTGATCGTAAGCCGGTCGGAGGCCGTAGAGTGCGTGGTCATGCCGGCCAAGCTCGCGATCGTCATGCGCGCGGACCTCGCCATGGGCAAGGGGAAGACCGCCGCGCAGGCGGCGCACGCCGCCGTGGTGGCGGCGCTGCGCAACCAGGGCAGCGCCCGCTTCACGGCCTGGCTGCGCGCCGGCCAGCCTAAGGTGGTCTTGAAGGTACCCGGTGAGGAGGCGCTCCTCGACCTGTGCGCCACCGCCGAGGCGGCCGGCCTGCCGGTGTCGGTGATCCGCGACGCCGGCCGCACCCAGGTGGCGGCGGGAACGCTGACGTGCTGCGCGATCGGCCCTGCATACGACGCCGAGGTCGACGCGGTGTCCGGCGAGCTGTCCCTTCTTTAGCGTACGAACGCCACGCGCGGAGGGGCGCTAGCGGGCCTCGAAGGGTTCGCCGGGGCCCAGGTCGTTGATGTGGTGCTGGATCAGGGGTTGCTCGGCGCCTGCGTCGATGAGCAGGTCGACGGCGGTGATCGTGTACCAGTTGTCGGCCAGGGCGTGCGCGGCGGCGGCCGCGGAGAGCAGGTCGGGGTCGATGGAGACGGCGGCCAACTCGGCCAGCGCCCGCGCCCGGCCGAGCCCTTCGCCGTACCCGCCGGCGTACTCGGTGGCGATCTCGTACAGCCGGGCGATCACGGCCCGCCGCGACGTGGTGGTGTCCATCATCCAACCATTCTATCGAACAAACGTTCTAACCGTGCGGTATGACATCACCCGATAAGGTGATCAAATGCTTGAGGTTGCTGGCGTCCTCTTGTTCGCGTTGGGCATCTTCGTGTCGCTGTGCCTGCACGAGGCGGGGCACATGGCGACCGCGCGGGCGTTCGGCATGAAGGTCACCCGGTTCTTCGTCGGGTACGGGCCGACACTGGTTTCGTTCCGGCGCGGCGAGACCGAGTACGGGGTCAAGGCGATCCCCGCGGGCGCGTTCGTGCGGATCGTGGGGATGATCAGGGACGACGAGGTGGCGCCCGCCGACGAGGCGCGCGCGATGTGGCGGTACCCCCTCTGGAAGCGCACGGCCGTGATGCTCGCCGGCTGCGGCGCCCACATGGTCTTCGGGGTGTTCCTGCTCTGGATCCTCTTCGCATTCGTGCCGCTGCCGGACGAAGGCCGGCTCCAGAGCGAGCCGGTCCGCGTGGCAGGCGTGAGCGGCCCGGCGAGCGCGGCGGCGGCGGCGGTGGGCCTTGCACCCGGCGACGTGATCACGGCGATCGACGGCGCGCCGGTGCGCGGCTGGGACGCGATGGTGGCCGCCATCCGAGCGGCGGGCGGCGAGCGGGTCGAGGTCACGTTCGTCCACGATGGACAGGTGCGGACCGGCGCGGCGACGCTGCCGGTCGTCGACGGCGTCGGCATGCTGGGTGTCACGCCGGTGGTGCCAGAAAGCACGGCGGGTCCGATCGGTGGCATCGGCAAGGCTGGCGACCAGGCGGTCGTGATGTTCGAGGGCGTCTTCGGTGCCCTACAACGGTTCCCGGAGAAGGTACCCGCGCTGGTGTCGGCGCTCTCGGGCGAGGAGCGCCCGGCTGACAGCCCGATCAGCGTGGTCGGCGCCAGCCGGATCGGCGGCGAGCTGGCCGAGCAGGGGGAGTGGGCGGCGTTCCTGCTGCTGCTGGCCGCGCTCAACCTCTTCTACGGCGTCTTCAACCTGCTGCCTGTGCTTCCGCTGGACGGCGGTCACATCGCGGTCTGGTGGTACGAGCGGGCGCGCTTCTGGGTGTACGCGAGGCTGCGGCGGCGCGATCCAGGGCCGGTCGACTACTACAAGCTCATGCCGGCCGTCTACGTGGCGATCCTGCTCTTCGCGGGCATCACGCTGCTTACCGTGGCCGCCGACCTGGTCAATCCCGTGACGGTGCAGTGATCGTGTAGAGCGCGAACCGCTCTCCGTCGCGCGTGATCTCTCGCTGGTAGCGCATGCCGAGCCGCACCATGACCGCCCGCGACCGGGCGTTGTGCGGCTCGGTGAAGGCCACCACCTCGGTCGCGCCCAGCTCGCCGAACCCGAAGTCGAGGCCGGCGCGACCGATCTCGGTGGCGTAACCGGAGCCCCAGTAATCGCGGCGCAGCAGCCAGCCGACCTCCAGCTGCTCGATGCCTTCGAGCGTCTTGTGCGACAACCCGCCGCGGCCGATCAGCTCGCCGGTCCCACGGTGGTAGGCCAGCCACTTGTGCACGCCTCTGGTCTGCCACCCGCGACCCATGTTGGCGGCGGCGCGCTCGGCCATCTGGGCGGTGTACCGGCCCCAGTACCAGGCGGCGACCGACTCGTCCCAGTGCAGGCGCCACAGCTCGCCGGCGTGCTGCCGGCCGATCGGCACGAGCCGGAGGCGCTCGGTCAGCCGCTCCACCAGGTCAGGACCGGCTGGAGATCTGCTGGACGGCCCAGCTGCTGCCGTCGGGGTCGGCGAAGAAGGCGACCTCATGAAGCAGACCCTAGTTTCTCCACCCGCGAGCGATGTGCCGCCACGTTCACCCGATTGGCGCACGCCAGCGAGCAGAAGCGCCGGCGACCGTTGCGTGACGTGTCCACGTACACGATGGAGCAGTGCTCGCGCGCGCAGCGGCCGAGCCGCTGGCCGCCCGCGCCGCAGACGGCCACGGCCAGGCCGCCGGCGACGGCGGCCTTGATCCGCGCGACCGGGTCGTCGGTACCCGTGATGTAGTGCAGATGCGGGCCGTAGCCGTCGTGCTGGGAGACGCGCACCGAGGTGGTGGCGTCTGCGAGCAGAGCGTTGACCAGCGTGATCTGCCGTCTCTGGTCCTCGTCGCCGAAGACCGGCCGGACCTGGTCCGCCCAGGCGGCGAGGGCCGCGGCCTGCTCGCTGTCGGCGATCCGGCTGGTCATTTCGTGCTCGGCGAGGAGGCGGTCGAGCGCGGCCACGCTGAAGTCGGTGCAGTTGGCCAGCGCGGCGGCGACGAACGCACCCGTGCCACCGTAATGGTTGAAGTGCATAAGACCATTACATCATGCTGGGCGCATGGAGCACTGCGAAGCCTGCGGGCGCCTGAAGTGGGGCGCCGAGACCGAGTCCGCGCACTACACCTCCGAGGGGTTGGTCCGATACCGGCGCTGCCCTTGCGGGCACCGCTGGGTGGAGGTGACCGGGCTCACCCCCGCCGGTACGCGTCCGCGATGACCTGCTCGACCGAGTTGCCGGCGGCGTCGCGGGCCCGGGTGCGGAGCCAGACCGTGCCGGTGCCGCGCGCGTACCAGGCCGCGACCGCGTAGGAGCCGCTCGACTTCGGCAGTACCTTGGCAGCGGGTACGCCGTCGACGCCGCGTTCGTCGTCCATCCGTCGACACTGCTGGACGCCCTGGTCGCCCTCTTCGAACTGGAGTGGCGCCGCGGCGTGCCCGTCCGAGCGTTCACTGTGGACGGTGCTGCGTCGCCGGCGGAGGTGGCCCCCGACGGGCCGACGTGCGCCCTTCTGGGCCTGCTCGCCGCCGGCCTGACCGACGAGGCCATCGCCCGCACCCTCGGCGTCAGCCTCCGCACCATCCAGCGCCGCATCCACGACCTGCTGCTGGAGTTGGGCGTCACGACTCGCTTCCAGGCCGGCCTGGCCGCCCGCGAACGCGGCTGGGCCTGACGCGTGTAGCCGCCAGTCGCTTCGGTCGCTGCGCATGACCGTGGGGCCGCACCCGAGGTGGATGCGGCCCCACGGCCGGTGGAGGAGTGTAACGATCAGGTGGCTGAGCAGCCCGGCACCGCCGCTGCCGGCGTTACCCGCACGTCGCCCTGGAAGCCGCCGGACCGCGGCGGTGCCGCCGCGGCCCGGTCGTCTCAGAGTCACACTAGTGATAGAGGTATGTCAATCTTTAATGGCTCCAAACTTCGCCGGCGCCGTCAGGACCAGGAGGCGTGGCCCTCCAGCGCGGTGCCGGCCGTGAGTTCGCGAAGGCCGGTGCCGTCGGGGCGGACGGCGTAGATCCTCGGCTTGGCCACCGGGCCGCGGGTGAAGGCGATCCAGCGCCCGTCCGGCGACCAGGTCGGGTCCATGTCGAGGTCGGGGCCGGAGGTGACCGGGCTGGACTTGCCGTCGGGCGTGACCACCCAGATGTCCGCCTGGCCCGAGACCTTGCTGTGCGAGTACGCGATCAGCTTGCCGTCCGGCGAAAAGTCGGGGTCGACGCTTGCCAGGCCGCCGCTGGTCAGCCACTGCCGCGAACCATCGGGGTCGTCGAGGCGAAACAGCATGAGCTGCGGCTTGCCGTCGCGGACGCCCCACATGCAGACCAGGCCCTGGACGTTCGGCGCCCACGCCGGGTCGTCCTTGTCGTCGTTGGTGCGCGTTACCTGGGTGGGGGTGCCGCCGGTGGACGGCACGGTGAAGAGCTGATTGCGGCCGCTGACGCGGGCGACGTACGCCAGCTTGGTGTCGTCGGGGGACCAGCAGACTCGCGTGCCGCGGTTGACCTTGTCGACGATCAGCTCCGCGCCGCTGCCGTCCTTGCCCATCGTGAAGATCTGCCAGTGCGTGGGGGTGATCCGCCGGATATACGTGATCAGGTCGCGCTTGTGTGACCACTGCGGAAGCACGTCGTATCCGCCCGCGACGAGTTGGGTGCGCTTGCCGCTGCCGGGCGTGGTGCTGTAGATCGCGGACCGCTCGCCCTCGTCGAGCCGCACCAGCATGGTGTCGGTGGGGAATGCCCCGGGGGACGGCGAAGGGGTCCCGGCGGCGCCCTCGTCCTTCGGCCCGTCACCGGCGAGCACGTATCCGGTGACGGCGCCTGCGGCGGCCAGCCCGACCAGCGCGGGGACACCGATGACCAGGGTGCGGCGGCTGATGAAGGGCGCCTTCTGCGGCGCCGGCGCCTCGGGCTCGTGCGCGAGGAAGGCCATCGTCCCTCCCGGGCGGCTCGGGCTACCTGGACCGGCATTGGGCCGCCGGCAGCCAGAATAGTCGCATCCCGGCGCAACACCGGCAACGCGCCGCGCTGTCCTGATATTGACAGCGCGGCGCGTCCCTGGTGATCCCGCCTGCTAGGAGGCGATCGCGGTCTTGCTGAAGTCGAAGAACGCCTTGCCCGCGTCGGCCGGCTTCTGGCGGCCGTAGACCACGTTCTCCGACGCCTTGATCATCTCGGCGCGGATCTTGCTGTGCCCCTTGAGTGGCACCTCGGGCGACTGCGGGCCGAACTTGGTCGCCAGCTCGCCCTGTACCTGGATGGACTGCTTCATCGCCGGGTCCGTGACGGTCTGCTCGACCGCCTTGCGAACGTCCATGTTGGACGACAGGCCTCGCTCGGTACCCAGGATCTTGCCGGCCTCCATGTCGTTGGCCAGGAAGTTGAGCACGTCGATGGCGACGTCCTTGTTGGGGCTGCCCCGGAAGACCGAGAAGTACATCGAGGCGCGCGCCCATTGGGCGGACGGGTCGCCGGGGAAGGCGATGACGCCCAGCTCGTCCTTGGTGCTCTTCTTCATCTCCGGCATCTGGTTGACCCAGACCCAGGAGGTGGCGGCCTTGCCGGTCACCACGAGCTGCTTGGTGATGCTGCTCTCGTTGCCCTCGTGGATGATGTCCGGCGTAGGGGTGGCGCCGCGCGCCCGCGCGCCGGCCCACAGGTCGAACCAGCGGGTCGCGTCGTCGGCGGTGAAGCCCAGGTCCTTGCCGTTGTAGAGGCCCTTGCCCTGCTGGCGCAGCCACACCCAGAACGCCATGTAGTTGCCGCTCGGGTCCATGGTGCCGGGGAGCTTGGCGGTCTTGGAGACCTGCTCGGCCCAGGCGATGTGCTGCTCCCAGGTCATGCCGGTGGTGGGCTCGGGCAGGCTGTGCTTGGCCAGCAGCGTCTTGTTGTACACCAGGCCCTGGGTGTTTTCGCCGAACGGCAGGCCGGCGAGGACGCCCTCGACCTTGCCGTAGTTGACCAGGCTGGGCGGGAACTTCGAGACGTCGAGCTTGCCGCCGGACGTGTACTCGGTCAGGTCGAGCGTGACCTTGCGCGACGCGTACTCGGCGAGGAAGTTGTCGTCGATCTGGAAGATGTCGGGCGCGTCGCCGCCCGCGGTGAGCGTGGCCAGCTTGTCGAAGTAGCCCTGGTTCGCCTGCCAGGTCTTCTTGAAGGTCACGTTGGGGTGCGCCTTGGTGTACAGGGCCAGCGCGTCCTCGGTGAGCTTGGCGCGGGCCTCGCCGCCCCACCAGAAGATCGACAGCTCCACCGGCTTGTTGGAGTCGGTGCTGCCGCCTTCGTCACCGTCGCCGCCGCAGGCGGCGACGGAGCCGAGCAGGGGCAGGGCCGCGGCGGCGGCGAAGCCGCCGAGCAGCCGGCGCCGGGACGTGCGTGCGGGGTGGTCCATCGGGTTTCTACTCCTTAGCTACGTGGGGTGCGGTACCTACGTATGGGCCTGTCGACTCGCGGATCACGAGTTCGGTCTGGAGCGTTATCTGAGCGGTCGCGCCCCGGTCGTCGCCGAGCTGGAGCAGCATGTCGACGGCGGCTCGTCCGGCGGCTGGGGTGGGGTTGGCGACGGTGGTGA